>NZ_JBPQTX010000227.1:0-11597 GCF_051386555.1 Streptomyces sp. URMC 126 | reverse complement strand
CGGCGGGGGTGGTGGGGCGTTCGTCAAGTGCTCCCTGGACGTGCCCAAAACCGTCTTCCTGGTCGTCGCGAAGGGCCAGGCGGCCAACGAAGCCGGGAAGGCCGGCAGCGGCGGCGGCGCCGGCCGGGCCGGTGCCACGTTGTTCGGCGGCGGCACCAACGGCGGTTCGGGCAAGCGCGGCGGCGAACCGCCGAACCACGGTTACGACCCGAAGGCCTCTCTCGTCTCCATCGGTCTGAGGGAGGAACCCTTGGTCTACGCACCGGGCGGCGCGTCCGGCGGCAACGGAACACCCGGCGAGGCCGGCCGCGGCGGCGAAGGCGGCACCAACGGCGACACGGGCAACGGCGCACCCGGCGAAGGCGCCCCCGCCTCCGCTCCCGGCCAGGCCGGGCCGGCCGGAACCGGAGACCGCGAGAAGCAGCCGGCCTGCAAGGGCAGCATGCTGGAGTCCGTCCAGGGCGCGACCGGTACCGGCGGACGTCCCGGCGGGGAGGGCCACTGGGGATCCACGGCCGACCCCGAAGGGAACGGTGGCGTCGCCTTCTGGGGCGGCAAGGGCGGCGCGGGCGGCACCGGTGCTCCCGGTCCGCACGGCAAGCCGTACGGCCGCGGCGGCATGGGCGGCGCGGGCGGCAGTGGGGGCCACGGCGGCCAGGGTGGCCGGGGCGGTGACGCCAGGGTGAACAAGGTTCCGCCCGCCGACGGCCATCGCGGGTCGGACGGACACGCGGGCACCGCGGGCCGGCGCGGCGCGAACGGCGCCATTCTGGTCGAGTGGTGAGGACCGGCTGCGCCGGGCGACGAGGGGCCGGAGCCCTCGGGGCGGCCGCGGCCGGCTGACGCCGACGGGGGCGGACCCCACCCGCCGGAGAGGCACGGCCCGCACCCTTCGCGCCAGACCGGGCGACAGCACCGCAGCACAACGGCAGCAGAACGGCAGAGCAGCGGCGGTTCCCCGACAGCGTGTCGCCCGGCGAACACGACGGGAGACCCCGGCCTCGTTCTCCGAGGCCCGGTGTCTCCCGTCCTTCACAGTCCGCCGGCGGTCCGGGCGGCCGGCGCCCCGCGCTCGTCCGCGCGGCGCACCCCCCGGCCGGGAACCCGCGGCCTCACGCCGCGCTCAGCACCGGCTCCTGCTCGCGGTCGCGCTGCCGCTCCCGCACCGGCTCGTCCTCCAGCTTGGAGCCGTCGGCCGTCGCGTACGCCTCGCGGTCGAGGATGCCCTCGCGGGACGCGACGATGATCGGGACGACGGACTGGCCGGCCACGTTGGTGGCGGTGCGGATCATGTCGACGATCGGGTCGATCGCGAGCAGCAGGCCCACGCCCGCCATCGGCAGGCCCAGCGTCGACAGGGTCAGGGTGAGCATCACCGTGGCGCCGGTCAGACCGGCGGTCGCGGCCGAGCCGATGACCGAGACGAAGGCGATCAGCAGGTAGTCGCGCAGCTCCAGCGGCACGTCGAAGACCTGGGCCACGAAGATGGCGGCGATGGCCGGGTAGATGGAGGCGCAGCCGTCCATCTTCGTCGTGGAGCCGAACGGCACGGCGAACGAGGTGTACTCCTTCGGCACGCCCAGCCGCTCGGTGACCCGCTGGGTGAGCGGCATGGTGCCGACGGAGGAGCGGGAGACGAAGGCGAGCTGGATCGCGGGCCAGGCGCCCTTGAAGAACTGGAGCGGGTTGACCTTGGCGACCGTCGCGAGCAGCAGCGGGTAGACGCCGAAGAGGACGATGGCGCAGCCGACGTAGATGTCCGCGGTGAAGGTCGCGTACTTGCCGATCAGGTCCCAGCCGTACTTGTGGATGGCCTTGCCGACGAGGCCGAGGCTGCCCAGCGGGGCGAGCCGGATGACCCACCACAGCACCTTCTGGAGGAGCTCCAGGACGGACTCGCTCAGGGTGAGCAGCGGGCGCGCCTTCTCGCCGACCTGGAGGACGGCGATGCCGGCGACGGCGGCCATGAAGACGATCTGGAGCACGTTCAGCTGGGTGAACGGCGTGACGACGTCGGTCGGGACGATGCCGGTGAGGAAGTCGAGCCAGGAGCCCTTCTTCTTCGGGTCGCCGCCGTCGGCGGCGGTGAGGCCGGTGCCGGAGCCGGGGTCCGTGAGCAGGCCGATCGCGAGGCCGATGGAGACGGCGATCAGCGACGTGATCATGAACCAGAGGAGGGTCCGGGACGCCAGCCGGGCGGCGTTCGAGACGTTCCGCAGGTTGGTGATCGAGACCAGGATGGCGAAGAAGACCAGCGGGGCCACCACGACCATGAGCAGCTGGACGAAGATCTCACCGATCTTGTCGAGCGTGGTCTGGAGCCAGCCGATGTCGCCGCTGCGGGCCGCCCAGCCGAGCAGGGCGCCGAGGACGAGACCGAGCAGGATCTGCGCCCAGAAGGGCACCTTGGGTATGCGGCCGAGGGCGGCGCGCACCCCGTTGGGCGGGGTCGCGGGCGAAGAAGGCGTCGATGACAACGGAAACTCCGGGGACAGACGGGGGTGGAGAAGGGGCGCGAGGCGCCGGGAGGTCCGTACGTACGGGATCTCCGGCCGCGTCGGGTGATCAGCGTGCGGTGATCGGGATGACGGTGATCAGCGGCGGCGACAGGCCGCGGACAGACAGCGGCAAAGATCGACGTGCAGGCGCGCCACGAGCCGGGGGCCCGTGGGGATTCGGTGCGCTGCTGCTGTCTTCATGTCGACACGTTAACACTGGAACTTTGAGGAACCCAAAGGGAATCTTTGGGTTCCGTCCGTCTCAGGGCACGAAAAAGCGCCGCGCGCCCCATCACCGAGCGGTCGCTCGGCGACGGGACGGCGGCGCGATGTGACGAAAACTACCCTTGGCGGACGGATGCGACGTTGCGCACCGGATGACCGGTAAGCCCGATCCGCGTCCGTCCCATATCCGGGTACGGGCTCGGGTCCACGTCCGATCCTCGTCCGGTCCGCGTCCGTCCCTACGCCCGGTCCTCCTGGCCCGCGTTGGCCTGGAGCCGCTCCCGCGTCCGCTCGACGCGCTCGGCCACCTGCATCGCCATGGCGTCCCGCTGCTTGCGCAGCAGCACCCAGCTCAGCGGCGCCGAGATGATCAGGGCCAGCAGAATCATCCACACGAGGTTGGAGCCGTTCGCCCCGAACGGGATGGCGTGCAGGGAGCAGAGCACCCACACGACGGCGAAGGAGGCGACGAGCAAGCCGAATCGCAGAGCGGTGTAACGGAGCGAGGCGTACTTCTGGCTACTCACGGGACGGACCTTCTTCTCAACGGCAGCCGAAAGGGTCCCTACCAGTCAAGCACGAGGTGGAGTGGATCAATCCAGAGGGCGCCACATCATGACGTCGTCGCGGTAGTCGTCCGCGCCCAGCCGCAGCCCGCCCGGGACCCGGCCGACCTCCTTGAACCCGGTACGGGCGTAGAAGCTCTCCAGCCCCATCCCCCCGCGCACCTCCAGCCGCAGCGCCTCCAGCCCGGCCGCGCGCGCCATCGCGATCGTCTCCTCCATCAGCCGGATCCCGTGACCGCCGCCCTGGAGCGCGGGGTCGAGCATCACCAGCACGACCATGGCCCAGTGCCGCATCTTGAAGTCGGTGTGGAGCCGGAGGAACGCGGTGCCGGCCAGCCGCCCGTCGGTGCCGTACGCGCCGAGCATCCGGTGCTCGCCGGCCGTCACCCGCCCGAACTGCGTCTCGCTCGCCGCCCGCACCTCCTCCTCGGTCACCGAGGGCAGGAACCCGACGGAGCCGCCGGCCCGGGAGACGTCGTACCAGAGCCGGACGAACTCCTCGCGGAGCTCGGGGGTCACCTGCGGATCACGAACGAAGGTAAGAGACATAACCCCGATGCAAGCATTACGCCCCACGTCCGGGCAAGAGAAAAAGCCCCGGTGAGGCGCGTACCTCACCGGGGCTCGTCAATGTCTCACCGGGGCTCACCGAAACTCCGAAACTCCGGGACTCCGGAACCCCGGACACGCCGGAACTCCGGACCCTCCGGAACCCCGCCGCCCACGAGCCGGAGATCAGACCCGCATCGGCTGCGGCTCCTCGCGCCGCGCCGGGTCCGGGCCGTCGTACTCCCGGATGACCTCGTACCGCGTGTTCCGCTCCGCCGGGCGGAAGCCCGCGTCGCGGATCAGCTCCAGCAGGTCGTCACGCGTCAGCTTGTTCGGCGTGCCGTAGTTGTCCGCGTCGTGCGTGATCTTGTACTCGACGACCGAGCCGTCCATGTCGTCGGCGCCGTGCTGGAGGGCGAGCTGCGCGGTCTGGAGACCGTGCATCACCCAGAAGACCTTGACGTGCGGGACGTTGTCGAAGAGCAGCCGGGAGACCGCGAAGGTCTTCAGCGCCTCGGCGCCGGTGGCCATGGAGGTCCGCGCCTGGAGCCGGTTGCGGATCTTGCCGTCCTTCATGTCCACGAAGTCGTGCTGGTAGCGCAGCGGGATGAAGACCTGGAAGCCGCCGGTCTCGTCCTGGAGCTCGCGCAGCCGCAGCACGTGGTCCACGCGGTGGCGCGGCTCCTCGATGTGCCCGTAGAGCATCGTGCACGGGCCCTTGAGGCCCTTCTCGTGCGCGAGCCGGTGGATGCGCGACCAGTCCTCCCAGTGGGTCTCGTGGTCGACGATGTGCTGCCGGACCTCCCAGTCGAAGATCTCCGCGCCGCCGCCGGTCAGCGACTCCAGGCCGGCGTCGATCAGCTCGTCGAGGATCTCGGAGGCCGGCATGCCGGAGATCTTCTCGAAGTGGTGGATCTCGGTGGCGGTGAACGCCTTCAGGGAGACCTGCGGCAGCGCCTCCTTGAGCGCCTTCAGCGACCGCGGGTAGTAGCGCCACGGCAGGGTGGGGTGCAGACCGTTGACGATGTGCAGTTCGGTGAGGTGGTCGTTCTCCATCGCCTTGGCGAGGCGGACGGCCTCCTCGATGCGCATCGTGTACGCGTCCTTCTCGCCCGGCTTGCGCTGGAACGAGCAGTAGGCGCACGAGGCCGTGCACACGTTGGTCATGTTCAGGTGCCGGTTGACGTTGAACAGGACCGTGTCGCCGTTCTTCCGCGTCCGCACCTCGTGGGCCAGGCCGCCGAGCCAGGCCAGGTCGTCGGACTCGTAGAGGGCGATGCCGTCCTCGCGGGTCAGCCGCTCACCGGCGCGCACCTTCTGCTCCAGCTCGCGCTTGAGTCCCGCGTCCATGCGATCGCCTCTCTGGTATGTCCGGAGCGTCTCCGGTTTCCTCCGCCTGGCCCGGTCGAGCCTACTCCCCCGCCGATGACGCCCGTCAGACGGCCTCGGGCCGTCAGATGCCCTCGGGGAGCTCGCCCACCCGGTTCTCCCACTTGGTGGAGAGCACGATCGTGGTGCGGGTGCGGCTGACGCCCTTGGTCCCGGAGAGCCGGCGGATGGTGCGCTCCAGGCCGTCCACGTCGCCGACGCGCACCTTGAGCATGTACGAGTCGTCGCCCGCGATGAACCAGCAGTCCTCGATCTCCTCCAGGTCCCGCAGCCGCTGCGCCACGTCCTCGTGGTCGGCGGCGTCGGACAGCTGGATGCCGATCAGCGCCGTGACGCCCAGGCCCAGGGACGCGGCGTTGACGGTCGCGCGGTAGCCGGTGATGACACCGGCCGCCTCCAGCCGGTTGATCCGGTCCGTGACGCTCGGTCCGGACAGGCCGACGAGCCGGCCCAGTTCCGCGTACGAGGCCCGCCCGTTCTCCCGGAGGGCCTGGATGAGCTGCCTGTCCACCGCGTCCATGGCTGGAACCTTTCAATAATCAGCGAACTTGCCGTCTTGCATGTAGAATCTAAGGCATTGAAGGGCTGACGCCCCGAAAATCTTTCACCGAACGCTCACGGCACCAACGATCCTTCAGGAGTGAACCCCGTGTACACGATCGAGATGGCCTACGCCCGCATGCGCGAGCTGCAGGACCTGGCCAACCGCTCGCGTGCCCACCTGTCCGTCGCCGCCGCCCGTCGCGCCGACGCCGCCGGGGCCCGTCCGGCGCGCGCCGCGAAGAAGCGCTAACCCCCCTCCGGGGCACGGCCTCCGCCGAGCTCCCCCGTCCACCTGCGGTAGTACCGGTGCGGCACCCCTGCCGCGTCCAGTACCCGCCCGGCGACGAAGTCCACGAGATCCTGGATGTGCGTCGCCCCCGCGTAGAACGCCGGAGAGGCGGGCAGCACGATCGCGCCCGCCTCGTCGAGCGCCACCAGCTGCCGCAGCGTCTGACCGCTCAGCGGCGTCTCCCGCACCGCCACCACCAACGGCCGCCGCTCCTTGAGCGTCACGCTCGCGACCCGTTGCAACAGGTCCTTCGACAGCCCCAGCGCCACACCCGCCACACAGGCCGTGCTCGCCGGGACGATCAGCATCCCCTTCACCGGGTACGAGCCCGACGACGGCCCCGCCGCCAGGTCGCCGGCCGGCCAGTGGCGCACCCGCGCCAGCTCGGCGTCGCCCACGGCGTACGTATCCGGCTTCCCGTCGGCCCCGCGCGCCAGCCACTGGCGCAGGTCGTCCCGCCAGTGCGCGTCCCGGAAGGCGATTCCCGTCTCGTCCAGCAGCGTCAGCCGCGAGGCCCGGCTGACCACCAGGTCGACGTCCTCCCCGGCGGTCAGCAGCCCGCGCACCACGGCCGCCGCGTACGGCGTCCCGGACGCACCGGAAACGCCGACCACCCAGGGCCGGCGCTCATCTCGTCGCGTTGCGTGTTCGTACGGCTCCACGCCCCCGAGCCTAGTCGGCCGGGGTGGGAGGGCTCCGGCGGGCGGGGTCAGCGGGCCGGATCGACCGGCAGCCCGGAGGTGTCGAAGCTCAGGGGGCCGATGGACGACTCGATGGTGACCGTCGCTCGACCACCGCCCACCGCTCGGGCAGCGAGGCGTCCAGCCCGCGTCGGACGCGCCGCCCGGTCGCCCCGCAGAACGGACGGCGCGAAGTGATCACGACGGAGCCGTCGAACACCTCTCCCACACAGCCTTCGAGGTGGCTCTCCATCCGCGCGAGCTTCCTCCGCAGACGGTCGAACTCGCTCACCGCCACCCCGGCCCTCCCCCGTTCCGCACACAGGCGGCGCGAGGCTAGCCGACCCCCAGCCCCCGCACCGCCAGATCCAGCAGCGCGCACACGAACAGGGCAATGCCGATGAACCCGTTGACCGTGAAGAAGGCGCGGTTCAGCCGGGACAGGTCGTGCGGCCGGACGATCGAGTGCTCGTAGAGGAACGCCGCGACGACCACCACCAGGCCGGTCCAGAAGAACGCGCCGGCGTGCGTGGCCACCCCGTACCAGGCCAGCAGCCCGGTGGTGATCACGTGGCAGGCGCGCGCGCCGTACAGCGCGGCCGGGATGCCGAAGCGGGCGGGGGTCGATTTCACGCCATGCGCGCGGTCGGCGGCGACGTCCTGGCAGGCGAAGATCAGGTCGAAACCGCCGATCCAGACGCCGACCGCGAGGCCGAGTATCACCGCGTCCCACGACCACGAACCCGTCACCGCGAGCCACGCGCCGACCGGTCCCATGGCCTGCGCCAGGCCGAGGATCGCGTGCGGGAAGTCGGTGAACCGTTTCCCGTACGGGTAGACCACCATCGGGATCACCGCGATCGGGGCCAGCGCCAGACACAGCATGTTCAGCAGGCCCGCGGCGCCCAGGAAGAGGGCCACGGCCACCAGCGCTCCCGTCCAGGCGGAGCGGACGGAGACCGCGCCGGTGACGAGTTCGCGGTTGGCGGTCCGGGGGTTCCGGGCGTCGATCTCGCGGTCGATGATCCGGTTGCAGGCCATCGCGAACGTCCGCAGCCCGACCATCGCCACCGTGACCAGGAACAGCTTCCACCAGTCGATCCGCCCGTCCTCCTGGTACATCGCCGTGAAAGAGGCGATGTACGCGAAGGGCAGCGCGAAGACCGAGTGCTCTATCAGCACCAGCCGCAGGAACGCCTTGGTGCGCCCCGGCTGGGGTACGGCGGCGGCGGAGGCGCTCATCGGGCGCACCCCCGGTCGTCCGCGCGGTCGGCGGCCGTAGACATCACAGCCCGTACTCCTTCCAGCGCTTCGTCACCCGAGCGGCGACGTCCGGATCCGACTCCACCATCCGCGGCCAGCCGCCGTCCCGCGTATAGCCCTCTTCCGGCCACTTCGCGGTGGCGTCGATGCCCGCCTTGCCGCCCCAGAACTGCTGGTACGAGGCGTGGTCGAGGTGGTCGACCGGGCCCTCGACGACGGTCAGGTCGCGCGCGTAGTCGACGTTGCCGAGCGCGCGCCAGGACACCTCGTGCAGGTCGTGGACGTCGCAGTCGGAGTCCACCACGATGATCAGCTTGGTCAGCGACATCATGTGGGCGCCCCAGACCGCGTGCATGACCTTCTGCGCGTGCTTGGGGTACTTCTTGTCGATCGAGACGATCGCGCAGTTGTGGAAGCCGCCGGACTCCGGCAGGTGGTAGTCGACGATGTCCGGGATGATGATCTTGAGCAGGGGCAGGAAGAAACGCTCCGTCGCCCGCCCCAGCGGCCCGTCCTCCGTCGGCGGCCGGCCGACGACGATCGACTGGAGCAGCGGGCGCCGCCGCATGGTGACGCAGTCGATGGTCAGCGCGGGGAACGGCTCCTGCGGCGTGTAGAAGCCGGTGTGGTCGCCGAACGGACCCTCCGGGAGCATCTCCCCCGGCTCCAGCCAGCCCTCCAGCACCACCTCGGCCGCGGCCGGCACCTGGAGCGGGACGGTCTTGCAGTCGACCATGTCGATCCGCTTGCCCTGCACGAAGCCGGCGAACAGGTACTCGTCGATGTCCGCCGGCAGCGGCGCGGTGGACGCGTACGTCACGGCGGGCGGGCAGCCGAAGGCGATGGCCACCGGCAGCCGCTCGCCGCGCCGGGCGGCGACCTGGTAGTGGTTCCGGCTGTCCTTGTGGATCTGCCAGTGCATCCCGATGGTGCGCTTGTCGTGGCGCTGGAGCCGGTAGAGGCCGAGGTTGCGGACGCCGGTCTCGGGGTCCTTGGTGTGGGTGAGCCCCAGGTTGAAGAAGGAGCCGCCGTCCTCGGGCCAGGTAAAGAGCGCGGGCAACGCGTCGAGGTCGACGTCGTCCCCGGTCAGCACCACTTCCTGGACCGGCGCGTCCCCGGGCTTCACCTTGCGCGGCGGCACGTGCGCCATCGCGCCGAGCTTGCCGAACGCCTCGCGGATCCCGACGAAGCCCTGCGGCAGCTCGGGCTTGAGCAGCCCGCCGATCTTCTCGCCGATCTCGTCGTAGGACGTCAGGCCGAGCGACTTCAGCAGCCGCCGGTCCGTCCCGAAGACGTTCATCGCCAGCGGCATCGCCGAGCCCTTGACGTTCTCGAAGAGCAGCGCCGGGCCGCCGGCCTTGTTCACCCGGTCGACGATCTCCCCGACTTCCAGGTGGGGGTCGACTTCGGCCTTGACGCGCTTGAGGTCGCCGTCGCGTTCGAGCGCTCTGAGGAACGAGCGGAGATCGTCATAAGCCATGCGTTCCAGTATCGAGCACGCACTACCCTGGGCTTGTCACGGGGCCGCGGGACGGCCCCACCGCCACGTTCCGGGGGGCCTTCGGCCAATGCTCAGGTATCTGCCGTTCCTGCTGGTCCTGGCGCTGTGGATCTACGCGTTCATCGACTGTCTGAACACGCCCGAAGAAGAGGTCCGCAAGCTGCCGAAGACCGCGTGGGTGATCATCATCCTGCTTTTCGGCGAAGTGCTGCTCGGGCCGGTCGCCTGGCTCGCCGTGGGCCGGCCGCGGGCGTCGGCGGGCCCGGGCGGCCGGCGCGGTGGTGGCGCCGGGTCCGGCGGCGGCTGGGTGGCGCCGGACGACAACCCCGAGTTCCTCCGGTCCCTGGACAAGGACCGCCGGCCGCGCGGCGAGGGCGAGGACCGGGGCTGAGCGGCGCGCGCCGCCGTTCGGCGGCCCCGCGTCCGCCCGTCGGCCCAGCCACCGATCCCCCGATCGGGTAATACGATCTACACTCCGGGCTTCTCGCAGCCCTCAACTCCCTCTCCTTCACGGCGGATTGCCGCGGATTTCACCCGCCCGCCCCTGTTCCCGGCACTCCCGGGCCGGGAGAGTCGCAACGGCCACACTGTGGCCTGACGCGACCTCAGGGAGGGTGCAGTGCCCGCGATGATGAGCAGACGAAGACTCCTCGGCTCCGCCGCGGCCGGGGCCGGTGCCGCCGCGCTCTCGCTGCTGCCGCCCAGCGTCCGGCGCGCGGCGGCGGCCGGGCCGCCCCGGCGCGGTTCGCTGGCGGACGTCGAGCACGTGGTCATGCTCATGCAGGAGAACCGCTCCTTCGACCACTACTTCGGCACCCTCAAGGGCGTCCGCGGCTTCGCCGACCCCAAGGCCCTGCGGCTCTCCACCGGCCGCAGCGTCTTCCACCAGCCGGACGCCGAGAACCCCAAGGGCTATCTGCTCCCCTTCCGCCTCGACACCCGGAAGACCAGCGCCCAGGCCATCCCGTCCACCAGCCACGCCTGGTCGGTGCAGCACGACGCGTGGAACGGCGGCAAGATGGACCGCTGGCTGCCCGCGCACCGCAAGGCGGACGGCAAGAACGGCCCGTACGTGATGGGCTATCACACCCGCGAGGACATCCCGTTCCAGTTCGCCCTCGCCGAGTCGTTCACCATCTGCGACAACTACTTCTGCTCGGTCCTGGGCCCCACCTGGCCCAACCGCCTCTACTGGATGACGGGCACCATCGACCCCGGCGGCACCAAGGGCGGCCCGGTCATCAGCAACAAGATGCCGTCCCCCTACCGCTGGACCACCTACGCCGAGCGCCTCCAGGCGGCCGGTGTCAGCTGGCGGGTCTACCAGCAGCAGGACAACTACGGCTGCAACATGCTGGAGTGGTTCCAGCGCTTCCGCGACGCGAAGCCCGGGGATCCGCTGTACGAGCGCGGGATGCGCCGGCAGCCCGAGGGGACATTCGAGGACGACGCCCGCAACGACCGGCTGCCGGCCGTGTCGTGGATCATCCCCACCGGCCCGCAGTCCGAGCACCCGCACTTCATGCCCGCCGCCGGCGCCGATTTCGTCGCCAAGAAGATCGAGGCCATCGCGGACAACCCCAAGGTCTGGGCGAAGACCGTCTTCATCCTCAATTACGACGAGAACGACGGCCTGTTCGACCACGTCCCGCCGCCGGTCCCGCCGAAGGGCACGAAGGACGAGTTCGTCAAAGGACTGCCCATCGGGGGCGGCTTCCGCGTCCCCTGCCTGATCGTGTCACCGTGGACGGTGGGCGGCTGGGTGGCGGGCGAGGCGTTCGACCACACCTCGGCCCTCCGCTTCCTGGAGCGCTTCACGGGCGTCCGGGAACCCAACATCAGCGCCTGGCGGCGGCGCGCCTTCGGCGACCTCACCTCGGCCTTCGGCTTCGATGCCCCCGCCCCACGGGCCCCCGGGCTGCCGAAGGACACGGCGAAGGAACTGGCGCAGGCCGAGTGGGAGGTCGCCCACCTGCCGAAACCGACGCTGCCCGGGGCGACGCAGCAGGTCCCGGCGCAGGAGAAGGGGACGCGGCCCCGCCGCTGAGGCGGCGCGGGGCGGGGCGATGCTGGCCGACCCCGCCGCCCTGCGGG
>NZ_JBPQTX010000226.1:0-11676 GCF_051386555.1 Streptomyces sp. URMC 126 | reverse complement strand
CGTCGGGGGCGGGCGGGGCGGCTCCCCCGGCGGCCGCCCCGCCCGGGGTCCTGGGCGGCCGGTCCGGGGCCGCGTACCGGCGCCAGAGCTCGCCCCAGCAGCCCACCCGGGCGGCGATGGCGAGGAAGAGGGCGATGAAGAGGGTGTAGTAGGCGTAGGTGACGTAGAAGTACATCGGCGGCTGCAACCAGGAGACCGGGATGACCCGCATCAGCGGCCACAGCCAGATCCTGCCGAACACGTCGTAGCAGAGTTCCCAGGCCACGACCGCGCCCGCCAGCGCGAGAGCGGCGCGGCGTACGAGCAGTGGCCGGGGGATGCGGTCCGGCCGGTCCGGGAGCAGGGCGGGAGGCAGTCTGAGGCCCAGACGCCGTTTGCCGTTCGCCCATACCGGCCCGCCGTAGCGGCGCCACAGCTCGGGCACGCGGCCGATGCGGGCGAAGAGGACGACCAGTCCGCAGAACCACAGGGCGTAGTAGAGGTAGGACGACAGGAGCCACGCTTGGGAGTTCTCGTCCCAGTCGCCGGGGACCAGCGCCTTCAGCGGCCACTTCCAGTACGGCCCGAAGTAGCCGTGCCACAGCAGCGACCAGACCAGCCAGCCGCACAGCATCGAGATCACCGCGCCGCCGACGAGCTGCCGGCCGGGCGTGCGGCCGAGCTCCTCCGGCGGTTTCGGGCGGTGGCCGAAGCGCCAGACGCCGGGCTGGGCGGGCGGCCGGGGGGTGCGCAGCCAGGTGAGGAAGGGGTGCTCGGGCTCCGGCGCCGCGCCCTGGGCGGGCGGCCGCCGCGGGGCCGGCGGCACGGCGGAGGCGGCGGGCGGCACGGCCGAGGGAGCGGGCGGAGCGCCCGAGGGAGCCGGCGGCACGGTCCCGGCCGGGAAGCCGCCCGGCCTGGCCTGCGGGGGAACGTACGGCGCCGGCGGCCCGTCGGGGCGGGCCGGCCGGCCGCCGCGGAAGGGCGGTGCCCCGTACGCGTCCCCGTACGTGTCCTCGGATGCCATCGCTGCCCCTTGCCCCCGCCGGCCGGTCCCGCTGCTGCCTGCCCGCCGTGCGGCCCGGCTGCGGCCGGACCGACGTCGCGTGGCCAATCTAGCGGCCCTGAGCGGCGAGTTCAGCGTCTCCGGACCGAGTTCCGGGGTGACTCGGGGTGATCCCGCAGCCGACTCGGGGTCGGCCCCGAGGGGACCCTGCCCAAACCTCGCCGGGGCCTCCCCGGTGTCCCCCCAGGCACCGGGAGCGCCGCTAGCCGCCCGTCCCGCCATGTACCGTCCGGACAACGGCGCGCCCGTACTTCTCCCGAACGGAACATGCCGGGGCCGTCGGCCCGCCCTTAGCCTGCGGTCAAAAGTCCGCGTTCTTCCCCCGGGAGCCCACCATGACCGAACTGTCCGGAGGCTCGGCCCTCCCCCAGGAGCGCCGCGTCGTCACCGCCATTCCCGGCCCGAAGTCGCTGGAGCTCCAGGCGCGCCGCACGGCGACGGTCGCCGGGGGCGTCGGCTCGGTGCTGCCGGTGTTCACGACCCGCGCGGGCGGCGGCGTGATCGAGGACGTGGACGGCAACTCGCTGATCGACTTCGGTTCGGGCATCGCCGTGACCTCGGTGGGCGCCAGCGCCGAGGCCGTGGTCCGCCGGGCGTCGGCCCAGCTGGCGAACTTCACCCACACCTGCTTCATGGTCACCCCCTACGAGGGCTACGTGGAGGTCTGCGAGCGGCTGGCCGAGCTGACGCCGGGCGACCACGCCAAGAAGTCGGCCCTGTTCAACTCGGGCGCCGAGGCCGTCGAGAACGCGGTGAAGATCGCCCGCGCGTACACCAAGCGCCAGGCCGTCGTCGTCTTCGACCACGGCTACCACGGCCGCACCAACCTGACGATGGCGCTGACGGCCAAGAACATGCCGTACAAGCACGGCTTCGGCCCCTTCGCCCCCGAGGTCTACCGGGTGCCGGTGGCCTACGGCTACCGCTGGCCGACCGGTCCGGAGAACTGCGGCCCCGAGGCCGCCGCGCAGGCCATCGACCAGATCACCAAGCAGGTCGGCGCGGAGAACGTGGCCGCGATCATCATCGAGCCGGTGCTCGGCGAGGGCGGCTTCATCGAGCCGGCCAAGGGCTTCCTGCCGGCGATCGTGAAGTTCGCGAACGACAACGGCATCGTCTTCGTGGCGGACGAGATCCAGTCCGGCTTCTGCCGCACCGGCCAGTGGTTCGCCTGTGAGGACGAGGGCATCGTCCCTGACCTGATCACCACCGCCAAGGGCATCGCGGGCGGTCTGCCGCTGGCCGCGGTCACCGGCCGCGCGGAGATCATGGACTCGGCGCACGCGGGCGGCCTCGGCGGCACCTACGGCGGCAACCCGGTGGCGTGCGCCGGCGCGCTCGGCGCGATCGAGACCATGCGCGAGCTGGACCTCAACGCGAAGGCGAAGCGCATCGAGGAGGTCATGAAGGGCCGCCTCGCGGTCATGCAGGAGAAGTTCCCGGTCATCGGCGATATCCGCGGCCGCGGCGCGATGATCGCGATCGAGCTGGTCAAGGACCCGGAGACCAAGGCCCCCGCCCCGGAGGCGGCCGGCGCCCTGGCCAAGGCCTGCCACGCCGAGGGCCTGCTGGTGCTCACCTGCGGCACCTACGGGAACGTGCTCCGCTTCCTGCCGCCGCTCGTCATCGGCGAGGACCTGCTCAACGAGGGTCTGGACATCATCGAGGCGGCCCTCGGACGGCTCTGAACACGTCGCCGGCCCCGACCGGACCGGCGTGCGCGGGCGTCTGCACGGGCGCCCGTGAAGAACCTGTGCGGGGCGGGTGGTGGACGGGTGACACGGCTACCGTCCGCCGCCCGCCCTGCCGTACGGTTTCTGCAGATGAGTGAGACACCCCGTCCGCAGGGGACTGCGGACGACGCCCCGCCGGTACGTCCCCAGTTCCGGCGCGGCCGTGCCACCGCGCACGCGACCGGGGCCGCGCGAGATACGGGCCCCGGGACTCCTCACCGATCGGACGGCCGCCCGTTCCACACCCCCCGGGGCGAGCGGCACGCCGGCCCGGCCGGCGGCCTCGGAACCTCCCCCCCTGTTCCGGAGCCGTCGGCCTTCCGGCTGTCCGGCCTCCTCCCGGTGCTGTCCCTCGTCCTGTTCGCCCTGGTCACCTGGCAGGTCGCCGGGCACGGCCCGCTGCGCGCGCTGGACGAGCGGGTGGGGCGCGCCGCCGCCGGTGCCGCGTTCCCCCGGGCGGTCACCGGCTTCCTCGCCGACCTCGGCAACGCCTCCGTCGCCGTACCGGTGCTGGCCGCCGCCGCGCTGTGGGCGGTGCTGCGGCGCGGCCGGCCGTGGTGGCACGCCCTGGCCGCCGCCCTCGCCATGGCGGCGGTGCCCGCGCTCGTCGTCCCGCTCAAGACGCTCGTCGGCCGGCCGGGCCCGCCCGCGATGGGGGCCGGCCCGCACGACGGCTTCTTCCCCTCCGGCCACACGGCCACCGCCGCCGTGGCCTACGGTGCCGCGCTGCTGCTGCTCACCCGCTCCCGCCGGGCCGCCACCGGGTACGTCCTGCTCAACGCGGCGGTGGGGGCCGGGCTGGTGCACCGCGGCTACCACTGGCCGCTGGACGTCCTGGGCTCCTGGTGCCTGGCCGTCCTCGTCCTGTGGTGCCTGTCCCGGGCGCTCAGCCGCGGGCGAGCCGGGCGGCGGCCTCGTGGAGGGCGAGCTCCAGCACCACCGGGTCGGTGAGCGCCCCCGATCCGTCGGGCGGTACCAGCCAGCGGACGAGGGAGGTGTTGCGCACCGGGTGCGGCACCACGATCCAGGTGCCGCACCCGGCGCCGCGCACCCCGGTCGCCAGCCACCGGGCCGCCGTCCCGGGCGGGACGAGGAAGCCGACGCGGCCGGCCCGTTCGTCGGCGAGGACGGGCCCCGGCGAGCCGGCCCGCCCGGCCAGGACATCGGCCGTGGGGCGGCCGAGACCGCCCGGGAAGATGAGCACGTCCCAGAGCCGGCCGGCGGGCAGCAGGGCGATCCCGAAGGGATTGCGCTCCCACTCCCACCGGCAGCCGGCGGGATCGGGCGCGGCCGCCGCCAGCCACTCCACCGCGCTCGTCCGCCCCGCGCCGCCGCTCATAGGCCTGCCTCCTCCGTGTCGACTGTGTGCGTCCACGGGTGGGAGGGGGCGGCCGGGCGGCCCTTACACGGGTTCCGGGGGATTCCCCCGACCGGGTGACCGGCCGGCGGGTCAGCTGTCGAAGCCGAGGCCGACCTTGTCCATGGCCTTCAGCCAGAGGTTGCGCCGGCCGCCGTTCTCGTCTGCCCGGGTCATCGACCACTGGGTGATGCCGATCCCCACCGACCGCACCGGCTCCGGCGGGAAGGGCAGGGGTCTGCTGCGGACCATCTCCAGCTCGGTGCGCTCGGTCCGCTCCCCCGCCAGCAGGTCGAGCATGACGTCCGCGCCGAACCGCGTGGCCCCTACGCCCAGTCCGGTGTACCCGAGGGCGTAGGCGACCCGGCCGCCGTGCGCGGTGCCGAAGAAGGCCGAGAAGCGGGAGCAGGTGTCGATGGCGCCGCCCCAGGCGTGCGAGAAGCGGACGCCCTCCAGCTGCGGGAAGCAGCGGAAGAAGTGCTCGGCGAGCCGCTGGTAGGTGGCGGGGTGGTGGTCGTACTCGGCCCGGACCTCGCCGCCGTAGTGGTAGACGATGTCGTAGCCGCCCCACAGGATCCGCCGGTCGGCGGTGAGGCGGAAGTAGTGGAAGTGGTTGGCCGAGTCGCTGAGCCCCTGCCGCCGCTTCCAGCCGACGGCCGCGAGCTGCTCCTCGGTCAGCGGCTCGGTGACGAGCACGTAGTCGTAGACCGGGGCGATGTACGGGCGCAGCCGCTTGACCAGGGACGGGTAGACGTTGGTGCCGAGGGCGGCCTGCCGGGCGAAGACCCGCCCGTAGGGGGTGCGGACGGCGACTCCGGCGCCGCGCGAGGACAGGCCGCTGCCGGGGGTGTGCTCGTAGATCCTTACGCCCAGCTCCAGGCAGGCGCGCTTGAGGCCCCAGGCGAGCTTGGCGGGGTGCAGCATGGCGACGCCGTCGCGGTTCCAGAGGCCGGCGAGGAAGGTCGGGGAGTCGACCTCGGCCCGGAGGGCGTCGCGGTCGAGGTATTCGTGGCCGGTGATGCCGAGGGCCGCGTACTCCTCGGCGGCCTCGCGGAGTTCGTCCACCTGATGCGGGGCGGTGGCGATGTCGATCTCGCCGGTGCGTTCGAAGTCGCAGTCGATGCGGTGGCGGCGGAGGGCGTCCTCGATGCCGTCGAGGTTGCGGCGGCCGAGCTCCTCCAGCAGGGGGAGCTCGTCGGGCCAGCGGGCGAGGCCGTTGCCGACGCCGTGGGTGAGGGAGGCGGCGCAGAAGCCGCCGTTGCGGCCGGAGGCGGCCCAGCCGGTCTCCTCGGCCTCGATGAGGACGACGTCGCGGGCGGGGTCGCGTTCCTTGGCGTTGAGGGCGGTCCAGAGCCCCGAGTAGCCGCCGCCGACGACGAGCAGGTCGCAGTGCTCGTCGCCGACGAGGGCGGGGCGGGGGTCGGGCCGGCCGGGGTCGTCGAGCCAGTAGGGGCGCAGAGCGGTGTCGGAGAGTGATTGGGCAGGGTTCATGGCACGAGCGGCCATGTTCTCAGCTCCTTCGGCTGCCTCTTCGTCTGTTTTTCCGGCGTCCGGCCAACTGTCCGGCCAGCACGCACAGGACGGCGACGGCGAACATGGCCGTGCCGACGACATTGATCTGAACGGGCGTCCCGCGCTGCGCGGCTCCCCAGACGTACATGGGGAAGGTCACAGTGGAGCCGGCGTTGAAGTTGGTGATGACGAAGTCGTCGAAGGAGAGCGCGAACGACAGCAGGGCCCCGGCGGCGATGCCGGGCGCGGCGATCGGCAGGGTGACGCGCAGGAACGTCTGGAGGGGCGTGGCGTAGAGGTCCTGCGCGGCCTGCTCCAGCCGCGGGTCCATGCTCGTCACCCGGGCCTTGACCGCCGTGACGACGAAGCTCAGGCAGAACGTGATGTGGGCGATGAGGATCGTCCAGAAGCCGAACGCGACGCCGGTGTTGAGGAAGAGGGTGGCCATCGAGGCGGCCATCACGACCTCGGGCATCGCCATCGGCAGGAAGAACAGGCCGCTCGCCCCGCCGCGGCCCCGGAAGCGGTGCCGGGCCAGGGCGAAGGCGGCCAGGGTGCCGAGCACGGTGGCGCCGATCGTGGCCCAGAGGGCGATCCAGAGGCTGAGCGAGAGCGAGCCGCAGAGCCCCGCGACGTCGCAGGGGTGCGTCCAGGCGTCCGTGGAGAACTCGCGCCACTCGTAGTTGAAGCGGCCGGCGGGCTTGTTGAACGAGAAGACGGTGACGATGACGTTGGGCAGCAGCAGGTAGGCGAGGGTGCCCAGACCGGCGATCACCACCAGGTGGCGGCGGAGCCAGCGCAGCGGGCGGGCGGCGGTACGCATCAGACGACGTCCTCCGTCCCGGCCCGGCGCAGGTAGACGGTGACCATGCCGAGGATGACGGCCATCAGCAGGAAGGACAGCGCGGCGGCGGTCGGGTAGTCCAGGACGCGCAGGAACTGCGACTGGACGACGTTGCCGATCATCTTCTGGTCCGGGGAGCCGAGCAGTTCGGCGTTGATGTAGTCGCCGGCGGCCGGGATGAAGGTGAGCAGCGTGCCGGCGACGACGCCGGGCATGGAGAGCGGGAAGGTCACCCGGCGGAACGTGGTGAGGGGGCCCGCGTACAGGTCGCCCGCGGCTTCGTGGAGCCTGCCGTCGATGCGTTCCAGGGAGGTGTAGAGCGGCAGGATCATAAAGGGCAGGAAGTTGTAGGTGAGGCCGCAGACGACGGCGAGCGGGGTGGCGAGGAGCCGGTGCCCCTCGGTGACGCCCAGCGCGTCGGTCAGGCCGAGGACGTGCAGCGAGTCCAGGGCTCCGACGACGGGTCCGCCGTCGGAGAGGATCGTCTTCCAGGCCAGCGTGCGGATCAGGAAGCTGGTGAAGAACGGCGCGATGACCAGCACCATCAGCAGGGTGCGCCAGCGGCCGGCCCGGAAGGCGATGAGGTACGCGAGCGGATAGCCGAGCAGCAGGCAGAGCGCGGTGGCGACGGCGGCGTAGCCGATCGAGCGGAGGAACTGGGGCCAGTAGGCGTCCAGGGCGTCCCAGTAGGTGGCGAAGTGCCAGGTGACCCGGAAGCCGTCCTCCAGGGAGCCGGTCTGGACGGAGGTCGACGCCTGGTAGACGAGGGGGGCCACGAAGAAGACCAGCAGCCAGAGGACGCCGGGGAGGAGCAGCCAGTAGGGGACGCGCCGGTGCCGGCGGGAGGGACGGGCGGTCTCCCGAGCGGGGGTGGGGGTGACCGTCGTCATGAGGGGGCCTCCCCCAGGTCCACGTCGGTGCCCGCCTCGATGCGCTGCGCGGCGTCCAGTCCGAAGCCGTGGCCGGGGTTCCAGTGCAGGAGCACCTCGGCGCCGGGGACCAGCCGGGGGTCGCGCTCGACGTTCTGGGCGTAGACGGACAGCCCGGCCGTGCCGGTGGCGACCGGCGCGTCGACGAGGTACTGGGTGGAGACGCCGATGAAGCTCGCGGAACTGATGCGTCCGCGCACCCGGTTGCGGCCGTCGGGCACGGTCTCGGCGTCGTCGGCGTGGGTGAGCGCGATCTTCTCCGGCCGTATGCCGACGAGCACCTTGTCCCCGGCGCGCGCGGGCACCTGGCAGCGGGAGGCGGGCAGCGCGAGCTTGCCGTCGGCGGCGCGCAGCACCAGGACGTCGCCGGAGGCGTCGAGGACCTCGGCGGTGATGAGGTTGGAGGTGCCCAGGAAGTTGGCGACGAAGGTGGTGCGCGGCGTCTCGTAGAGGTCGGCGGGGGCGCCGAGTTGCTCGACCCGGCCGGCGTTCATCACGGCCACGGTGTCGGCCATCGTCATCGCCTCCTCCTGGTCGTGGGTGACGTGCACAAAGGTGATGCCGACCTCGGTCTGGATCCGCTTGAGCTCCAGCTGCATCTGGCGGCGGAGCTTGAGATCCAGGGCGCCCAGCGGCTCGTCGAGCAGCAGGACCTGCGGGTGGTTGATGAGCGCCCGGGCGACCGCCACACGCTGCTGCTGGCCGCCGGAGAGCTCGTGCGGCCGGCGCCGGGCCAGGTCACCGAGCTGGACGAGGTCGAGCATCTCGCCGACCTGCTTGCGCACCGATGTCACACCGCGCCGGCGCAGGCCGAAGGCGACGTTCTCGTGGATGTCCAGGTGCGGGAAGAGCGCGTAGCTCTGGAAGACCGTGTTGACCGGGCGCTTGTACGGCGGCAGGGCGGTCACGTCCCGGCCGGCGAGGACGACGCTGCCGGTGGTGGGGGTCTCCAGGCCGGCGATCATGCGCAGGGTGGTGGTCTTGCCGCAGCCGGAGGCCCCGAGCAGGGCGAAGAACGAACCCGCGGGGACGGAGAGGTCCAGCGGGTGTACGGCCGTGAAGGCGCCGTAGCGCTTGCTGATCCCGGCCAGGCGGACGTCGGTTCCGCTGCCGCCGGGGCCGCTCGGGGCGGTTGCAGTCATGGGTGTGGATCCATCGGATGTGGGGGCGTAGAGCACATAACAGTGACATACGGACGGGGGTGTCCGCGTACGGGCCGTGCGGGTGCCGCATCGCTCACTCCTCCGCTGCCCGCTCGGGCCGTTGACGGCCGTCGCTCCTACCGGATGTGATCGCCGATCCTGACAGAGGGAGGGCCCCACAACAAGAGATTCCGTCGCGGAGATTTCACTCCACGACGGAATCAGTGTTGGCAGCGGGTGAGGTCACGCGATGCGGTCCCGACGGTCCGTCGTCGGGTCGCCGCCGGGGCGCCGAACCGGACGGAGGGATCTTCTCATTGACCTTCCCCTGGCCGGTGTGCCGGGCCGGGCCGGGTGGCCGCCGAGTGCGGACCGGGCCGCGTCGGCTTCACGGATATTCACTCTGCGTTGTCAGTGGTGGGTGCCAGAATGGCCGGCATGTCGAGGGGAACGGGGAATGCCGTGGTGGACAACGGTGTGGGGCACACGCGATCGGTCGAGGAGCTGACGGCGGCCGTCACGCGGGGTGAGCGTCCGAAGTACGTCTTCTTCTGGGGACACCGGCCGCGGCGGGACGGCTCCGTGGGGCCGGGGTGCTTCAGCCAGTGGTGGCCGGCGCCCTTCACGGTCGACGGCACGGTCTACGCGACGGCCGAGCACTGGATGATGGCCGGCAAGGCCCGCCTGTTCGACGACGCCGAGGCCGAGGCCCGGGTCCTGGCCGCGGCCCACCCCAAGCAGGCCAAGGACGCCGGACGGACGGTCCGCGGCTTCGACGAGGAGGAGTGGCGGAGGCACCGCTTCGAGCTCGTCGTCGAAGGCAGCGTGCACAAGTTCGGCCACCACCCGGAGCTGCGGGACTACCTGCTCGCCACCGGCAGCCGGGTGCTGGTGGAAGCCAGCCCGCTCGACCGGGTGTGGGGCATAGGCCTCGCCGCGGACGACGAGCGCGCCGGCGACCCGGCCCGCTGGGACGGGCTGAACCTGCTCGGCTTCGCGCTGATGGAGGCCCGTCAGCGGCTGGCGGACGGCATGAGCGGCCCTCGGCAGGCGGCGCCCGCCGCGTAGCCGCCCGCAGCGCCGGAGCCGCCGGGCGCCCGGTGGGTCACGTCGCTGACCTGGGTGACGTCGGGATCGTCGCCGTACCGCTCGTCCCCGTGCTCCTCGTCGTCCGGCAGGCTGAGTACCAGGACGAGGACGGTCACGGAGGCGGCCAGCCCGAGCGCCCCCAGGATCAGCCCGGCCACGGCCTGGCCCCGGTTGGACGCCACGCCCCGGACGGCCTTCGCGCGCCCGACGGCCCCGAAGGTGACGGCGAGGACCCCGAGGACCAGCCCCAGGACCACGGAGACGGAGAGCAGGAGCGAGAACATGCCGAGCACGAGCGCGGCCGTGCCGAAGCCGTTGTCCGGAACGGCCGGTGCCTGGGGCGGCAGCGGGCCGTACGGCGGGACGGGACCGTACGACAGCGGTCCGGGCCCGGGCGGCGGCCCCGCGCCGTACGGCAGTCCCGGGCCGGCGTAGGAGCCCGGCCCCGGCGGCACGGCGCCGTACGCCGGGTACGGCGACGGCCCGTACGGGGGGCCGGCCGGCGGCGGTCCCTGGAAGGCGGTGGGCGGCTGCCACGCGCTGGGGGTGCCCGGCCCCGTGGGGGCCAGGGGGACGGGCGGCACGGCGCCGTCCCGTACCGGGGGCGCCGTCGGCGGGGCCGGACGGGTGACCTCGGGGTCCTCGCCGAGCGGGACCCCGCCCCCGTCGAGCGGTATCCCCCGTGTCGGCGCGGCCCACGGGTCGCGATCCCGCGGCTCCCGCTGCGCGCTGTCCGTGTCGGACACTGGCCCTCCCCTGCTCCCCCGCCATGCTACGGCCTCCGCGAACGGCCCCGGAGGCCCCCCGCATACGATGATCCGACCGCGATCCGACCCGCCGACCGACCCTTTCCCGGAGGCCAGCATGCCAGCGCTCGACCCCTTCATCGCCGGCCTGCCCAAGGCCGAGCTGCACGTCCACCACGTCGGCTCGGCCTCGCCGCGCATCGTCGCCCAGCTGGCCGCCCGGCACCCGGACTCCCCGGTGCCCACCGACCCCGAGGCGCTGGCCGACTTCTTCACTTTCCGCGACTTCGCGCACTTCATCGAGGTCTACCTCTCGGTGGTCGACCTGATCCGCGACGCCGAGGACGTCCGGCTGCTGACATACGAGATCGCCCGGGACATGGCCCGGCAGAACATCCGGTACGCGGAGCTGACGGTCACACCGTTCAGCTCGGTGCGGCGGGGCATCCCGGACGTGGCCTTCGTCGAGGCGATCGAGGACGCCCGCAAGGCGGCCGAGACCGAACTGGGCGTGGTGCTGCGCTGGTGCTTCGACATCCCCGGCGAGGCCGGGCTGGAGGCGGCCGAGGAGACCACCCGCATCGCCTGCGACCTGCGGCCGGACGGCCTGGTCTCGTTCGGCCTCGGCGGCCCCGAGATCGGCGTCCCCCGCCCGCAGTTCAAGCCCTATTTCGACCGCGCCATCGCCGCCGGACTGCACAGCGTGCCGCATGCCGGGGAGACGACGGGCCCGGAAACGATCTGGGACGCGCTGACCGCGCTGCGCGCGGAGCGCATCGGCCACGGCACCAGCGCCACCCAGGACCCCCGCCTGCTGGCCCATCTCGCTGAGCACCGCATCCCGCTGGAGGTCTGCCCCACCTCCAACCTGGCCACCCGGGCCGTCACCGACATCGAGCTCCACCCGATCAGGGAGATGGCCGCCGCGGGCGTCCTGGTCACCGTCAACAGCGACGACCCGCCGATGTTCGGCACCGACCTCAACAACGAGTACGCGGTCGCCGCCCGGCTGCTGGAACTCGACGCCCAGGGCGTCGCGGACCTCGCCAAGAACGCCGTCGAGGCGTCATTCCTGGACCCGGCGGGCAAGGCGCGGCTCGCGGCGGAGATCGACGCGTACACGGCGGCCCACGCGGGCTGAGCGGACGCGGGGGGGCCGGGCCGGGGGCCGTCGGCGGAGAGGCACACGAACGGGACGGCACACGAACGGGACGGCACGCGCACCGAAACGCCCCCGCCCCGTCGGCCGGCCCCGCCGGCCTCTCGCCGCCCCCCCCTGACA
>NZ_JBPQTX010000225.1:0-11741 GCF_051386555.1 Streptomyces sp. URMC 126 | reverse complement strand
GTGCGGGGGCTTGCCCCCCCAAGAAACGGTGAAAGGGCGGGGCTGGGGCGCTCCTACACCCGCTGCACAGGCGCCGTCGCCCCGTCCACAGCAGGCGTCGCCGCCCCATGACTGTCGGGCTCGCCGAACCAGGCGACAGCGACCGCCCCCGCCACGGCCAGGATGAACCCGAGGACGGCGACCCAGGCGAAGCCGGCGCGGGACGCGTCCCCGAGCAGCAGAACCCCGATGATGCCGGGCAGGATCGTCTCCCCGACGACCAGAGCGGCCGTCGCCCCGTTCACCGACCCGATCTGCAGCGCCACCGTGTGCAGGTACATCCCCACACCACCCGAGATCAGAATCGCGTAGAGCGCCGGGTCGGCGAGCATGGTCGGCAGGTCGAAGGGGTCGATCCCGTCGAGTATGCGGACGCCGACGCCGATGGCGCCGAAGCCGAGGCCGGAGAGCAGACCGGCGAGGATGGCGGCCTTGGAACCCATCAGACGGACGGCCACCGTGCCACCGGCCATCAGCACCACGGAGATGATCAGCAACCACCAGTGCGTGGACCGCGCGGTGTCCCCGCTGCCCTCGTGCCCGGCGGCCGTCGCGAGCAGCACCAGGGCGACGCAGACCACGGCTATGGACATCCACTCGGGCCGCTTGAGGCGGATGCCGAGCAGCTTGATGCTGAGCAGCGCGGTGACGATCAGGTTGGCGCTGATGACCGTCTGGGAGAGGAAGAGGGGCAGCATCCGGGCCGCGAGAGCACCGAGGCCGAAGCCGAGGAAGTCCAGGACCGTGCCGACCATGAACTCCCAGGTCACGGCGGCCTTGGCGGTGGAGGACAGGCTGGGGCCGCCGTGCTGGGTCACGCCCGCGTCCGGAGACGAGGCCGCTTCCCTGAGAGCGGATTTCCGCGATCCCACGGCTTGCAGGACCGAACCCGTGCCGTAGCACGCCGAGGCCGCGACAGCCGTCACAAGGCCGATGATCACCAATTGCTCCGTTCGCCAATGAACCGCCTGCTCCTGATCCAGACGTCCAATGCGGCGACGAAGTTGCTTTGGGTCAAGAACTGGTCAAGAAAAGAAGGGCGCCACGCCTCTGCCGTTGGTCCCGGTGCCCGGAGGCTCAGTCTCCCAGGACCACCATGTGCTCGGGGTCGAACGCGACACACACCCGAGCGCCCACCTCCGGCGCGTGCGCCAGCGCGCACGCCGCCTGGAGCGCCGGGCCCTCATCGGGGCGCAAGGAGACGAGCACGTGGTCGCCGCGGAAGGTGCGGGCGGTGACCTCGCACGCGAGGCCCGCTTCCACCAGCCGGACGCCACCGGGACGGACCAGGAGCGGGGCCGGACCCTCCGGCACACCGGCCGGGACGGGCACCTCGCCCCACGGGGTGTCGGCCCTGTCGCCCGCGACCGTCGCGGGGACGACGTTGTCGAAGCCCAGGAAGCGGGCCACGAACTCCGAGGCCGGCCGCCGCCAGACGTCCAGGGGCGTGCCCTGCTGGGCGATCCGGCCGTCCCGCATCACCACCACCCGGTCGGCGAGCGCGAACGCCTCGCCCTGGTCGTGGGTGACCGCCAGCACGGTCGTCCCCAGCCGCCCGAAGAGCTGCCGCAGCTCGGTGACCAGCCGCTCGCGCAGGCTCCGGTCGAGCTGGCCGAGGGGCTCGTCGAGCATCAGCAGCCGGGGGCTCGGGGCGAGGGCCCGGGCCAGCGCCACCCGCTGCTGCTCGCCGCCGGACAGCGCCGCGACGGCCCGCCGCTCGGCCCCCGGCAGCCCCACGAGGTCCAGGAGTTCCGCGACCCGCCGCCGGGCCTCGTCCCGTCCCGTACCCCGGGTGCGCAGCCCGAAGGCGACGTTCGCGGCCACGTCCCGCTGCGGGAACAGCTGGTGGTCCTGGAACATCAGCCCCACGCCCCGCCGGTGCACGGGCACCCCGCCGACGTCCTCGCCGGACAGCAGCACCCGCCCCGCGTCGGCGCGCTGGAGCCCCGCCACCACCCGCAGCAGCGTCGACTTGCCGCTGCCGCTGGGCCCGAGGACGCAGACGATCTCGTGCTCGGCGACGTCGAGGTCGACGGCGTGCAGGACGGTCCGGTCGCCGAACCGGACGGTGACGCCTTCCAGGCGCAGCTTCGGAGCGGGCGGCATCAGAACTCCCCCGTACGGTCGGTGCGGACACGCTCCAGCACCAGCAGCGCCACGGCGCACACCAGCATCAGAATCGTGCTCAGGGCCATCGCCTGCCCGTAGTTCAGCTCCCCGGGACGGCCCAGCAGCCGGGCGACGGCCACGGGGAGCGTGGGGTTGTCGGGACGGGCGATGAAGACGGTGGCACCGAACTCGCCCAGGGAGACGGCGAAGGCGAAGCCCGCCGCGACGGCCAGTGCCCGGCCGACCATCGGCAGGTCCACCTGCCGCCACACCCGCCACGGGGACGCGCCGAGCACCGCCGCGGCCTCCCGCAGCCTCGGGTCGACCGCGCGCAGCACCGGCAGCATCGTCCGCACCACGAACGGCACCCCGACCAGCGCCTGGGCCAGCGGCACCAGGATCCAGGAGGTCCGCAGGTCCAGCGGCGGCTCGTCCAGGGCGATCAGGAAGCCGAAGCCGACGGTCACGGCGGAGGTGCCCAGCGGCAGCATCAGCAGCGCGTCGAAGCCGCGCACCAGCCGGCCCTCGCGCCGGGTGAGCGCGGCGGCGGCCAGCCCGCCGATGACGACCGCGATGGCGGTGGCCGCGAGGCCGTACGCCAGCGAGTTGCCGATCGTCTCCAGCGGCGCGACGCCGAGCACACCGTCGTCCCCGGCCATGGCCAGGGCGCGGTAGAAGGCGAGGCCGTAGCCGTCGGGACCGTCGAAGGAGCGCAGTACGAGCACCCCGAGCGGCAGCACGAGCAGTGCGGCCACGCTCGCCAGCACGGCGGTCAGCAGCCCCCACTGGGCGGCGCCGCGCGGCCGGCGCGCGGTGCGGCGCGCGTCCACCAGGCGCAGCGTGGCCTCGCGCCGGCGCACGGTCCAGGCGTGCACCAGGAGCAGCGCGGCGACGGCGGCGAACTGGACGAGGGTGAGGACGGCGGCCGTCGGCAGGTCGAGCAGTTCGGCGGTCTGCCGGTAGATCTCCACCTCCAGCGTGGCGTACGTCGGCCCGCCGAGGATCTGGACGGCGCCGAAGGAGGTGAAGGTGAAGAGGAAGACCATCAGCGCGGCGGCGGCCACGGCCGGGGCGAGGGCGGGCAGGGTGATCCGCCGCCAGGCGGCGAACCGGCCGGCGCCGAGCACCCGCGCGGCCTCCTCCTGCCGGGGGTCGAGCTGCGCCCAGAGTCCGCCGACGGTCCGGACGACCACGGCGTAGTTGAAGAACACGTGGGCGAGCAGGATCGCCCAGACGGAGTTGTCGAGTCGGACGCCCCACAGCTCGTCGAGCAGCCCCCGCCGCCCGAGCAGCGCCAGGAAGGCGGACCCGGCCACGACCGTGGGCAGCACGAACGGAACGGTGACCACCGCCCGCAGCAGCCCCTTGCCGGGGAAGTCGAAGCGCGCCATGACGTACGCGCCGGGGAGCGCGAGCAGCAGCGTGAGCGCCGTGGAGGCCGCTGCCTGCCAGGTGGTGAACCACAGGACATGCCCGGTCGCCGGGTCGGTGAGCACCTCGCCGATCCGGCCGAACCGCCACCGCCCGTCCGCCTTCAGCCCCCGGGTGACGATCGCGGCGACCGGATAGGCGAAGAAGAGGCCGAAGAAGGCGAGCGGGACGGCCATCAGGCCGAGGCGGACCCCCGTGCGCCGGGGGCCGTGGTCCTTCGGGGCGGTTCCTTCGGCTGCCGCGGTTACTTCAGGACGATCGAGGACCATGCCTTGACCCACTGATCACGGTTCTTCGCGATCTTCTCGGGGGCGAGCGTCTCCGGGGCGTCGACCGTCGCGCCGAACTTGGTGAACAGCTCCGGCAGCTTGGCGTCCGTCACCACCGGCTTGACGTACATGCTGAGCGGCACGTCCTCCTGGAACCGCTTGCTCAGCAGGAAGTCCAGCAGCGCCTTGCCACCCTTGGCGTTCTTCGCGCCCTTGAGCAGGCCGGCGTACTCGGTCTGCCGGAAGCAGGTGCCGGTCGCGACGCCGGTCGGCGCCTCGTCCGCCGACTTCGGCTGCGCCTTCATGCCCTGCACCTCGGCGGGCGGGCTGGACGCGTAGGAGACGACGAGCGGCCGGTCGCCCTTGGCCTTGCGGCCGGCGGCGGAGCCGGAGAAGCGGTCGTTGTACGCCTGCTCCCAGCCGTCGACAACCTCGACGCCGTTGTCCTTGAGCTTCTTCCAGTAGTCCTGCCAGCCGTCGTCCCCGTACTTCGCGACGGTGGCGAGCTGGAAGGCGAGGCCCGGGGAGGAGGTCGCGGCGTTCTCGGTGACCAGCAGGCCCTTGTACTCGGGCTTCACCAGGTCGTCGAAGGTCTTCGGCGGGGCCAGTTTGTGGTCGGCGAAGTAGGCGCGGTCGTAGTTGACGCAGATGTCACCGGAGTCGACGGGCGTCACCCGGTGCTCGGCGTCGTCGGCCCGGAACTCCTTCGCCACCCGGTCCAGGCCCTTGGCCTCGTACGGCTCGAAGATCCCGTTGTCGAGGGCGCGGGAGAGCAGGGTGTTGTCCACGCCGAAGAAGACGTCACCCTGCGGGTGGCTCTTGGAGAGGATCGCCTGGTTCACCGCCCGCCCGGCGTCACCGCTCTTGATCGTCTTGACCTTGTAGCCGGTCCGCGCGGTGAACTCCTTCAGCACGTCCGGGGAGACGACGAACGACTCGTGCGAGACGACGGTGACCGTCTTCCCGCCGTCGCTCTCCTTCGCCTCGTCGGAGCCGCCGCAGGCCGCGAGGGCCGGGAGGGCCAGGGCGGAGACGGCGGCGGCGCCCAGGGCACGCCGGAAGGTGGTGTTCATGGTCGAGCTGACTCCCTACGCCGGTACTAACCGGATCAGGTCCGAGGGTCTGCGGCGTGGCCGCACTCTCAGCGCTGTGTGCGCTCCCCTGTCGGATTGTTCATTTGTGCGAGCAGTGCGAGTGCACCGTATCAGTGCACCCGCCCGCTCCCCCGCCCCCGGCGGGGGCTCAGCGCTCGGTCGCCGCCAGCTGGCCGCAGGCGCCGTCGATCTCCTGGCCGCGCGTGTCCCGGACGGTGACCGGCACGCCGTGCGCGGCGATCGCAGCGACGAACGCCCGCTCGTCCTCCGGACGGGACGCCGTCCACTTCGAGCCCGGCGTGGGGTTCAGCGGGATCAGATTGACGTGCACCCGCTTACCCTTGAGCAGCCGGCCCAGCAGGTCGCCGCGCCACGCCTGGTCGTTGATGTCGCGGATCAGGGCGTACTCGATGGAGATCCGGCGGCCGGACTTCTCCGCGTACTCCCAGGCCGCGTCCAGGACCTCGCGGACCTTCCAGCGGGTGTTGACCGGGACGAGCGTGTCGCGCAGCTCGTCGTCGGGGGCGTGCAGCGAGACCGCGAGGCGGCACTTGAAGCCCTCGTCGGCGAACCGGTGCATCGCCGGCACCAGGCCGACGGTGGAGACGGTGATGCCGCGCTGCGACAGACCCAGGCCGTCCGGCTCGGGGTCGGTCAGCCGGCGGATGGCGCCGACGACCCGCTTGTAGTTGGCCAGCGGCTCGCCCATGCCCATGAAGACGATGTTCGACAGCCGCGCCGGGCCGCCGGGGACCTCGCCGTCGCGCAGCGCCCGCATGCCGTCCACGATCTGGTGCACGATCTCGGCGGTCGACAGGTTACGGTCCAGGCCGGCCTGGCCGGTGGCGCAGAACGGGCAGTTCATCCCGCAGCCGGCCTGCGAGCTGATGCACATGGTGACCCGGTCCGGGTAGCGCATCAGGACGGACTCGACGAGCTTGCCGTCGTGCAGCCGCCACAGCGTCTTGCGGGTGGTGTCGTCGTCGCACGAGATGTGCCGTACGACGCTCATCAGCTCCGGCAGCAGTTCGCCCGCGAGCTTCTCGCGGGCGGCGGCCGGGATGTCCGTCCACTGCGCGGGGTCGTGCGCGTACCGCGCGAAGTAGTGCTGCGACAGCTGCTTCGCCCGGAAGGGCTTCTCACCGATGGCGGCGACGGCTTCCTTGCGCTCCGCGGGCGAGAGGTCGGCGAGGTGCCGCGGGGGCTTCTTGGCTCCGCGGGGGGCGACGAAAGTGAGTTCTCCGGGCTTAGGCATGATGCTTCCAGTGTCTCAGACGCGCGAGTGGGGCCCGCCGTCCTGTGGACAACGGACCCCACCCAAGGGAAAAGCGCAGGTCAGCCGGCGCCGACGAAGGCCACCAGCAGCAGCCACACCACCGGTGCCGTCGGCAGGAGCGAGTCCAGCCGGTCCATGATCCCGCCATGGCCCGGCAGCAGCCGGCCCATGTCCTTGATGCCCAGGTCCCGCTTGATCATCGACTCGCCGAGGTCGCCCAGGGTCGCGCTCACCGCGACGGCCAGGCCGAGCAGCAGGCCCTGCCACCACACCCCGTCGTCGATCAGGAAGCGCATGCACAGCGCGCCCGCCGCCATGGCGAACAGCACGGCACCGATCAGGCCCTCGCGGGTCTTGCCGGGGCTGATGCGCGGGGCGAGCTTGCGCTTGCCGAACCGCCAGCCCACCGCGTAGGCGCCGGTGTCGCTGACCACCGTGAGGATCAGGAAGGTCAGCACCCGCCAGGCACCGTCGTCGGCGGCGAGCATCAGGGCCACGAAGGTGGCCAGGAACGGCACGTAGAACGCGGTGAAGATGCCCGCCGTGACGTCCTTGAGGTAGTCGTCCGGCGGTTCCGTCATCCGCCACACCAGCACGGCGAGCGCGGTGAGGGCCATGGCCACCCACGCGCCCTCGGCGCCGTCGACGTACCCGGCGACGACCATCGCGGCCCCGCCGATGGCGAGCGGCACCAGCGGCGCCTTGATGCCCTTCCGCTCGGCGAGCCGGGAGGTCAGCTCCCAGAGCCCGACCACCACGGCGACGACGATCACGCCGAGGAAGACGGGCTTGTAGACGAAGAGCGAGGCGACGATGACCGCGCCGAGCCCCAGGCCCACCCCTATCGCGGCCCGCAGGTCGCGGCCCGCGCTCTTCTTCCCCGCCTTGGGCGCCTGGGGGGCGGGGGCGGGGGCGGCGGGTTCGTGCGGCCGGATGTCGGGCTCCCCTCGGTGGCTGTCGTCGCGTTCGTCGCGGAAGTCGTCGCGTTCGTCGCGGAACAGGGGGCCACCGAGGTGAGTGGCCCCCTGGTCACGGTCCTCCTGGTCTCCGCCTGCGTCGGGCACGATCGGCATGGCCCGAGTCTGCGCCGCCCCGGCCGCTTCGCGCACTGGACCCGCCGGGAACGGGGTGTGCAGGTCGGCGGATCCCCACTGCCCGGCGCGTGGCGGGGTTCCCCAGGATGCGTCGTTCATCAGACCTCGAGCAGCTCGGATTCCTTGTGCTTGAGCAGCTCGTCCACCTGCGCGACGTACTTCGCGGTGGTGTCGTCGAGCTCCTTCTCGGCGCGGCGCACCTCGTCCTCGCCGGTCTCCTTGTCCTTGACCAGCTTGTCCAGCTGGTCCTTGGCCTTGCGGCGGATGGAGCGGATCGAGACCTTGGCGTCCTCGCCCTTGCCCTTGGCGACCTTGATGAACTCCCGGCGGCGCTCCTCGGTGAGCTCGGGGAAGTTCACCCGGATGATGTTGCCGTCGTTGCTGGGGTTGACGCCCAGGTCGGAGTCGCGGATGGCCTGCTCGATGTTGCGCAGCGCGCCCTTGTCGAACGGGGTCACCACGGCCATGCGCGGCTCGGGCACCGAGAACGACGCCAGCTGGTTGATGGGCGTCAGCGCACCGTAGTACTCCGCCACGATCTTGTTGAACATCGCCGGGTGCGCACGCCCGGTGCGGATCGCCGCGAAGTCCTCCTTGGCGACCACGACGGCCTTCTCCATCTTCTCCTCGGCTTCGAGGAGGATCTCTTCGATCACCACTTGCTCCTGGTGTTATCAGTAAGCAGAGCCTCGCCCCTGCGCGCGTCTTCTCCTGCACGGTGTCCGACCGGCAGGCGGTTGTCCATCCCCGGACCGTGGTCTTCCCGCGGCTCCGGGTTGCCGTCCGCCGCTGCCCGGAGGCGCGGCGGACGGCCGTACGGGCGTGTCAGTCCCGCGTGCCCTGGTCGCTCACGAGCGTGCCGATCTTCTCACCCTTGACGGCGCGGGCGATGTTGCCCTCGGCGAGCAGCTCGAACACCAGGATCGGCAGCTTGTTGTCCATGCACAGGCTGATGGCGGTGGCGTCCGCGACCTTCAGGCCGCGCGCCAGCACCTCGCCGTACTCCAGGGCGTCGAACTTCACCGCGGCGGGGTTCTTCTTCGGGTCGGAGTCGTAGATCCCGTCGACGCCGTTCTTGCCCATGAGGATCGCCTCGGCGTGGATCTCCAGGGCGCGCTGGGCGGCGGTGGTGTCGGTGGAGAAGTAGGGCATGCCCATGCCCGCGCCGAAGATCACGACGCGGCCCTTCTCCAGGTGGCGCACGGCGCGCAGCGGGATGAACGGCTCGGCGACCTGGCCCATGGTGATGCCGGTCTGGACCCGGGTCTCCACGCCTTCCTTCACCAGGAAGTCCTGGAGGGCGAGGCTGTTCATGACCGTGCCGAGCATGCCCATGTAGTCGGAGCGCGCCCGGTCCATGCCGCGCTGCTGGAGCTCGGCGCCGCGGAAGAAGTTGCCGCCGCCGATGACGACGGCGATCTCGTAGCCCTCGCGGACCACGGCCGCGATCTCCCGGGCGATGGCGTGCACGATATCGGGGTCGACACCGAGCCCTCCGCCGCCGGCGAAGGCCTCGCCGGACAGTTTCAGCAGGAACCGGCGGGGTTTCCCGTGGTCGTCGCTCTTGCCGTCGGCGGCCCTGTGGGCGTCCGCACCCTGATTCATTGGAGTTCTCCTCGTGCACATACGAAGAAGGCCATTGCCGGTGGGTCCTTTCGGTTCCCTCTGCGGCAATGGCCTCCTCGTCACATCAGCGGCCGGCCGGTGACCGGTCGGCTGCGTACGACCCTAGCGGGTCGCGGGTCAATCGCTGCCCTGCCGGGGCTCAGGCGCCGACGCGGATGCGGGCGAAGCGCTTCAGCGTGACACCGGCCTCGTCCAGGATCTTCTGGACGGTCTTCTTGTTGTCCTTGGCGAAGGGCTGGTCCAGCAGGACCTGCTCCTTGAAGAAGCCGGTGACGCGACCCTCGACGATCTTCGGAAGGGCGGCCTCGGGCTTGCCCTCCTCACGCGCGGTGGCCTCGGCGACGCGACGCTCGTTCTCCACGACCTCGGCCGGGATGGCGTCACGGGAGAGGAACTTCGGCGCGAACGCGGCGATGTGCTGCGCGACGTCCTTGGCGACCTCGGCGTTGGCCTTGTCCAGCTCGACCAGCACGCCGACCTGCGGGGGCAGGTCCGCGGCGGTGCGGTGCATGTAGGCGAAGACCTGGCCGTCGGCGAAGTGCGCGAAGCGGTCCACGACGATCTTCTCGCCCAGGGTGGCGTTGGCCTCGTCGATGAACGCCTGGACGGTCTTGCCGGCCTCGATCTCGGAGGCGAGCAGGGCCTCGATGTCGGCGGGGGCGCTCTTGGCGACGTGGGCGGCGAGCGCCTCGGCCACGGCGATGAACTTCTCGCCCTTGGCGACGAAGTCGGTCTCGCACTTCAGCTCGACGATGACACCGGAGGTGTTGTCGTCGGCGATGACGGAGACGACGGCGCCGTTCTCGGTGGTGCGGGACTCGCGCTTGGCGACGCCCTTCAGGCCCTTGACGCGGACGATCTCGACGGCCTTCTCGAGGTTGCCCTCGGCCTCGTCGAGCGCCTTCTTGCAGTCCATCATGCCGGCGCCGGTGAGCTCACGGAGCTTCTTGACGTCAGCGGCGGTGAAGTTCGCCATCGTTGAAATCCTTCTTGTGCACTGTGCCCCGCCGTGCCGCTCGGCACCCGGCAGGGCAGGTCCGTCTTGAGGTCACCACGACGGCCGGTCCCCGTCCACCGGACGGAATCCGGCCGTGGATCCACCAGGGACGGCGGGCTCACGTGTGTGCGTGATCCCGCCGTCCGGTACGGCAGGGTCAGGCCTGCTCGGCGTCCGCGGCCGGCTTCTCGGCCTCGGCGGCGGGAGCCTCGGCGGCGGCGGCCGGGGCCTCCTCAGCCTTCTTCTCGCCCTCGAGCAGGTCGCGCTCCCACTCGGCCAGCGGCTCGCCGGCCTTCTCGCCCGGCTTCTGGTCGCCGGTCGCGGCACCGGAGCGGGCGATGAGGCCCTCGGCGACGGCGTCGGCGATCACGCGGGTGAGCAGGGTGACGGAGCGGATCGCGTCGTCGTTGCCCGGGATCTTGTAGTCGACCTCGTCGGGGTCACAGTTGGTGTCGAGGATGGCGACGACCGGGATGCGGAGCTTGCGCGCCTCGCCGACGGCGATGTGCTCCTTCTTGGTGTCCACGATCCAGACGGCGCTGGGCACCTTCTGCATCTCGCGGATACCACCGAGGGTCTTCTCCAGCTTGGCCTTCTCGCGGGAGAGGACCAGGAGCTCCTTCTTGGTGAGGCCGGAGGCGGCCACGTCCTCGAAGTCGATGAGCTCGAGCTCCTTCAGGCGCTGCAGGCGCTTGTAGACGGTCGAGAAGTTGGTGAGCATGCCGCCCAGCCAGCGCTGGTTGACGTAGGGCATGCCGACGCGGGTCGCCTGCTCGGCGATCGCCTCCTGGGCCTGCTTCTTCGTACCGACGAACATGATGGAGCCGCCGTGCGCGACGGTCTCCTTGACGAACTCGTAGGCGCGGTCGATGTACGACAGCGACTGGAGCAGGTCGATGATGTAGATGCCGTTGCGCTCCGTGAAGATGAAACGCTTCATCTTCGGGTTCCAACGACGGGTCTGGTGACCGAAGTGGACGCCGCTCTCCAGCAGCTCCCGCATCGTGACGACGGCCATGGCCGTGCTCCTTGTGATACTCGGTTTCCACGGCGGCCGGGCGGCCGCCGCTCCTGACGCCCCGGAGCGCCCGCCGTGCGCCGCTCCCCGCTGGGGAGCCGTTCACGGACCGAGGGACGCGGCCACCGCGCTGCCCGGGACGGGTCTGACGCGACGGTGGCGGGGCGTGCGAAGTCGACCCGGTGACCCGGATCGCCAAGAGAAGTGTACGGGACCGGGGAAGGGCCGGGTGACGGCGTTGTCCACAACCGGCGAGTAGTCCACAGGCTCGGTCCAAGATCCCCTGGAATCGCGGGGTTCGGCCACGGTGGGCGCATGCCCGTGCAGAGGATCTCGTACGTCGTCCTGGCGGCGGTGGCCGCCTTGATCATGCTCGTCTGTCCGCCGCCGGCGACGGCCCGGGCTCCCGGACGGACGCTCGCCGCCCCGCTCGTTCCCACGCCACTCGTTCCCGCGCCGCCCGTCCCCGCACCGCCCGTTCCCGCGCCGCCGGGCGGCGCCGGGGCCCGCGTCTGGCCGGTGGGGACCCGTCCGGCGATCCCGCGGGGCTGGGAGCCGCCGGCCGTCCGCTGGGCCCGCGGCCACCGGGGCGTCGACCTGGCCGCCGCGCCCGGGACGCCAGTACGCGCCGCCGCGGGCGGCGTCGTCTCCTTCGCGGGGACGGTCGCCGGGCGGGGTGTGGTGGACGTGGAACTGCCGGGGACGGGCGACCCTCCGCTGCGGGCGACGTACGAGCCGGTACGGGCCGGCGTCCGCCGGGGGGATCGGGTGGCGGCGGGGGATGTGCT
>NZ_JBPQTX010000224.1:0-11863 GCF_051386555.1 Streptomyces sp. URMC 126 | reverse complement strand
GCGGGGAGGCGGCTGGGGCAGCCGGGCCGGCCGGGGCTCGGAGGTCGTCCGGGAGGCGGGCGCCCCGACGTACCGCCGACGGGCCCGGGCCGCCCCTCCCTTTCCCTTACTGGTCCGAGGAGAAGCGCACCGCCCCGCCCGGGATCCGCGCGTCGCACCACACCCGCGCGCCCGACCGGAACTCGTTGTCGGGGCCGATCTCCGCGTGGTCGCCGACGACCGCGCCGTCCAGGACCGTCCGCGCTCCGACGCGCGCGCCCGCGCCCACGAGGGAGTCGCGGACCGAGGCGCCCGCCTCGATGACCGCGCCGTCGAGGACCGTGCTGCCGTCGACCCGGGCGCCGGACTCGACCCGGGCGCCCGCGCCGATCACCGTGCCGCCCATGAGCTTGGCGTCGGGGGCCACCTCGGCGGTCGGCAGGACCAGCCGCTCGCCGCAGCGGCCGGGGACCGCCGGGGAGGGGGCGCGGCCGAGGACGAGGTCGGCGGAGCCGCGGACGAACGCCTGGGGGGTGCCGAGGTCCAGCCAGTAGGTGGAGTCGACCATGCCGTGCAGGTGGGCGCCGTCGGCCAGCAGGCCGGGGAAGGTCTCGCGCTCGACGGAGACCGGGCGGCCGGCCGGGATGGTGTCGATCACGGACCGGTCGAAGACGTAGGCGCCGGCGTTGATCTGGTCGGTGACGATCTCCTCGGGCGTCTGCGGCTTCTCCAGGAAGGCCGTGACGCGCCCGTCGGCGTCGGTGGGGACGAGCCCGTACGCCCGGGGGTCCGTCACCCGGGTGAGGTGGAGGGAGACGTCCGCGTCCGCCGTGCGGTGGGTGGCGATCAGGGCCTCGATGTCGAGGCCGGTGAGGATGTCGCCGTTGAAGATGAGCACGGGGTCGTCGGGACCGGAGTGCAGCCGGTGGGCGACGTTGCGGATGGCGCCGCCGGTGCCCAGGGGTTCGACCTCGGTGACGTACTCCAGGTGCAGGCCGAGCGCCGAGCCGTCGCCGAAGTACGGCTCGAAGACCTCGGCCAGGTAGGAGGTGGCGAGCACGATGTGCTCGATGCCCGCCGCCCGGGCCCGGGCCAGCTGGTGGGTGAGGAAGGGCACCCCCGCCGCCGGGACCATCGGCTTGGGGGTGTGCACGGTGAGCGGACGCAGCCGGGTGCCCTTGCCGCCGACCAGGAGGATCGCTTCGCGCGGAGGCGGCTGATGCGGTTCAGTCAACGTGTTCGTCTCTGCTTCCTGGTGGGGCCGGGCCGTGAACGGCGGCCAGTGTATGCAGACGGTAGGGACCGAGCGGACGGCGCGCCTCCGCTACGGCCCGGGCGAGAGGCGCCGGGGCGCCTGCCAGGTCCCGTCCGGGCGCTGGACGGGCGCCCGGCCGGGCGCGCCCGGAGCGCGACGGACGCCATCCGGCGGACCGGGGTCAGCGGCCCTGGAGCCTGGCCGCCGCGCTGCGCGCGGTGCCGAGCTTGCCGTAGAGCCGGTCGCCGGGGCATTCGGTGGAGTAGCCGTCGCGATGTCCGGAGATGACCTTGAGTTTGACCTTCGCCCCCTTCTTGAAGAGGTTCCCGCCGGCCGACACCAGGGTGGTGGTGCCGCGGGGGTTGGCGTTGTACAGGCCGAGCTTCCAGGCGGTAAGGGCGGCCACGGCGTTGACCGCGGCCGTGGCGGGGCTGGTCTTCCCGTACGTGCCGAGCACCGCGATCCCCATGCTGTTCGTGTTGAAACCGAGAGTATGGGCGCCCTTGACGGGCTTTGCCACCCCGCCTGCCCGGCCCTCGTAGACGGTGCCGCACTTGTCGATGAGGAAGTTGTAGCCGATGTCCCGCCAGCCGCTGCTGACGACGTGATAGCGGTAGATACCTCGGATGACGGAGGCGGACTGGGCGCAGGTGTACCCGTTGCCGGAGGCGGTGTGGTGGACGAAGGCCGCCTTCACCTTCTTGGTATAGACGAAGCCCTTCTCCCGCAGTGATTCGTCGGCGCCCCAGCCGGCCCGGGTGACGATGCGCGGGCGCGGACCGGCGTGTCCGCCGTAGGCCGCGCCGGTGTCGGTGTCGTCGTCGGCGGCCGAGTCGACGACGCCGTTGGCGTCCGCCGCGTCGCCGGACGTGTCGCCGAGGTCCGTGCCGTCGGCGGGTCCGCCCGGCCGGCCGGGTTCGGCGCCCGGGGGCTCGGCCGGGGGCCGCGTGGGTTCGGCGGCCCCCTCCGCTCCGTCGGTCGCCGCCTCCTCCGCCGCCGAGGCGTCGTCCTCCGTCCCGGACCGGTCGCCGGCGCCGCCCGTCCCGCCGGTGGCGTACCCGTCGGATCCGCCGTCCCCGCCGTCCCCGGTGTCGGACGAGCTCACACTGGCGCCCGGCGCGACGGCGGTGAGGGCGGCGACCTCGGTCGCGGTGGGCCGGTGGGCGGCGGCGGGGATCTCGTGGGCGCCCAGCGGGGCGAGCGGGGCGTTGACCGCGGAGGTGGCGCGTTCCTCGTCGTCGGGGGCGGGTGCCGCCGCCCGGGCGCGGGGCCGGGCGGCCGGGGCCGAGCCGGGGTCGACGAGTTCGGCGCGCAGCCCGCGCGGCAGCGTGGCCTGCGGTTTCCGGCCGGCCGGGGCGGCGGGACGGACCCGCACCTCGATGGCGTCCGAGGCCCCGACCCAGAGCGGCGCCGTGGCCCCCCGGCCGCCGGACCGAGCCTCGGCGGTACCGAGGTCGGGCCGGTCGTGGTCCTCCACCTGGACGTCCTGCCACCCGGACCAGGTCCGGGCGCCCAGGGCGCGGGTACGGACCTGGGCGCGGCCGCGGAGCTCGGCCCCCGCGTCGTCCCAGACGATGCCGACCAGCGAGAAGGGCTTCACCCGCTGCGGCCGCAGGCCCCGCACCCCGGCCCCGGCCGCCTGCGCCCGGGTCCTGCCGTGCGCGGCGGTCTCGGTGCCGTCCGCGGTCGCCAGCGGGACGAGGGGCAGCGAGTACGTCGCTCCCGGGATCCTCCCCCGGGCGGCGGCCCGCGCCCCGGCCGCGGCCGGGGCCTTCGGCGGGGCGGCGGCGGGCACCTCCGGCGGGGCCGCGGCCGGGCGGGCGGGCGCGGAGGCCGCGCCGGGTGCGCCGAGGACGGGCAGGGTCAAGGTGGCGGCACAGGCGGTGACCGCCGAGGTGACGAGGAATCCACGCATGACACAGATCCTGCGCATACCTGAACAAACCTGTCCATTCATCGGGTGACGGCCTGTCGGCCCGCGACGGCTCTGGCGGCACGCCCGTCCGACTGACCGTCACGCCCCGCCCGGCGTACCCTTCCGGGGATGAACGCCACCGACCGCACCCCCGCCGACCTGCTGCGTTCCGCTCTCGCCGCGGAACCGGCGCGCCCGCTCGTGACCTTCTACGACGACGCCACCGGCGAACGCGTGGAACTGTCCGTGGCCACCTTCGCCAATTGGGTGGCCAAGACCGCCAATCTGCTCCAGGGCGACCTGGCCGCCGAGCCCGGCGACCGTCTCGCGCTCCTCCTCCCCGCCCACTGGCAGACCGCCGTCTGGCTGGTGGCCTGTTCCTCCGTCGGAGTGGTGGCCGAGATCGGCGGTGACCCCGCCGCGGCCGACCTCGTGGTGAGCGGTCCGGACCGGCTGGAGGAGGCGCGCGCCTGCTCGGGGGAGCGCGTGGCGCTCGCCCTGCGCCCGCTGGGCGGACGCTTCCCGCAGCCGCCGGAGGGCTTCCTCGACTACGCGGTCGAGGTGCCCGGCCAGGGCGACCGCTTCGCCCCGTACGCCCCGGTGGACCCGCAGGCCCCGGCGCTCGTCGTGGACGGCCGGGAGCTGACGGGCGTACAGGTGGTCGAACAGGCGCGCGCGGTCGCGGCCGGGCTCGGGCTGGAGCCCGGCGGGCGGCTGCTCTCCGCGCTGCCGTACGACACCTGGGACGGCCTCGCCGCCGGCCTCTACGCCCCTCTGGCCGCGGACGCCTCGGTGGTGCTCTGCCGCCACCTCGACCGGCTCTCCGAGGAGGCCCTCGCACAGCGCCGGGCGAGCGAACGCGTCACCGTGACGGCCCCCTGACGGCCCTCTGGCGCTGCCGGGCCGCCGCTCCGGGGCGATGATCGGCGGGTAGGCACCCCGAGACCCGCCCCGGAGGGAGTCGCGCACCCGTGGCCCACAGCTCAGGCGCACCTCTCCGGCCGTCCGGGCCGTCCGGCCCCGGCAGCCCGGCCCCGGACGGCGCCCCCCGCGCGCCGCGGCGCCGGCGCCGCTGGGTGCGCCGGCTGCTGCTGGGGCTGGTGGTGCTGCTGATCGCGGCGACGACGCTGACCTGGGTGCTCTACCAGCGGCTCGACGGCAACATCACCACGGACACCCGGACGGCGAACGAGCTGGCGCGGTACGAGCGGGAGCGCCCCACCGCGCTGGTCGCGGGCGCCCAGAACATCCTGATCATCGGCTCCGACAGCCGCAGCGGCGCCGAGAACGGCAAGTACGGCGCGGACAGCGGCACCCAGCGCTCCGACACCACGATCCTGCTGCACCTGGCCGCCGACCGGAAGAGCGCGACGGCCGTCAGCATGCCCCGCGACCTGATGGCGAAGATCCCGAGCTGCCGTAAACCGGACGGAAGCTACACCAACGAGCATTTCGCCCAGTTCAACTGGGCCTTCGAGGACGCCGGGGCCGCCTGCACCATCCGCACCGTGGAGAACATCACGCACATCCGCGTCGACCACCACATCATCGTGGACTTCGCCAGCTTCAAACGGCTGGTGGACGCGGTCGACGGTGTCGAGGTCTGCCTGAAGCGGCCGATGGACGACCCCGAGGCCCGGCTGAAGCTGCCCGCCGGGCGGCAGGTACTGCACGGGGAGGCGGCTCTCGGCTACGTCCGCGCCCGGTACGGCATCGGCGACGGCAGCGACACCGAACGCATGGGCCGTCAGCAGGAATTCCTGGGGGCCCTGTTCCAGGAGATGCGCAGCGACGGGGTGCTCCTCAACCCGACCCGGCTCTACCCCGTGCTCGACGCGGCGACGAAGTCCCTCACCACCGACGGCGGCCTGGACTCGCTGCGCAAGATGTACGACCTGGTGCGCACGGTCCGCAACATCCCCACCGACCACGTCCAGTTCCTGACCGTGCCGCGCCGGCCGTACCAGTACAACGCGGCCCGCGACGAGTTGGTGCAGCCGGACGCGGACCAACTGTTCGAGCTGCTGCGGCACGACCGGCCGGTGCCCGTCACCCCGCACGTCCGCCCGGCCGACGGCAAACACGCCGCCGTGCCCCATGAGTCGGAGCCCTCCGAGGCCCCCGTGGCCGACCCTTCGCCGCCCGCCTCGGCCACCCCGTCACCCACCGCTCCCCCCACCTACGAGGGGACGACGGCGGCCCGCGGCATCTGCGGCTGACGGCGGCGGGGGTACGATCGGACTTTTCGCCCCGGCGAAACCGTCGGGGGCGGCACTCCGGCGAAGAGATGGGGCGGATTGCCCAGTTGTAGGGGTGCGTGATTTGTCACTGACGTCGCTACCCGCTGAACTGGGCGGATAGTGTGAGCGGTCCGGTGCGCACGGCCGGTGACCCGCGCACCGCAAGACGACATGACCGAGCGCCTCGGGGACAGGCGCCGCGTGGCACCGACGGAGGACTCAAGCGACCGTGGACGCGCAAGGCCGTGGGCGGGCGGACGGCATCGACCCCGCCGACCAGTGGGTGTTCGACCCCAAGACCGGCAGCTACGAGCTGCGCCTCGACCCCTCCGACACGTCGGGCCCCTCCCCCGAACATGTCTCCCCCGCCGGTGCGCGGTCCAATCCCTCCGGCGGGAATCCCTCGGGCGGCACCTCGGGCACGGCGCCGGGCCAGCGGAAGAAGCCCGCGCCGGGGCAGCGGAGCGCCGGACGCCCGCTGCCGGAGCAGCGCGGCGGCCGGCGGGCCGGCAAGGCCAAGGCCCCGGCCGCGACCGCCGCCACCGGGCGCCGCAAGCCGAAGCCGAAGAAGAGCGCCAAGAAGAAGGTCCTGCTGTGGACCGGCGGCACCCTGGCCTTCCTGCTGGTCGGCGGCTCGCTGGGCGCGTACCTCCTCTATCAGCACCTCAACGGCAACATCGAGAAGGTCGACGTCGGCGTCGACAACGAGGCCGTTCCCGACGGCCCGGTGAACATCCTGCTGATCGGCACGGACAAGCGGTCGGGCAAGGGCAACACCGGCTACGGCGACAACGGGAGCGTCGGGCACGCCGACACCACGCTGCTCTTCCACGTCTCCGAGGACCGCTCCAACGCGACGGTGATCTCCATCCCGCGCGACATGATCATCGACATCCCCGAGTGCCCCACCAAGAAGGACGGCACCACCCGCATCATCCCCGGCTCCAAGAAGGTGCGCTTCAACGAGAGCCTGGGCCAGGGCGACCGCGACCCGGGCTGCACCTGGCGCACCGTCGAGAAGATCACCGGGCTCAAGGTCAGCCACTTCATGATGGCGGACTTCAACGCCGTCAAGTCGCTGTCGTCGGCGGTCGGTGGCGTCGAGGTGTGCGTGGGCAAGGACGTCGACGACCCCAAGTCGCACCTCAAGCTCTCCGCCGGCAAGCACGAGATCGAGGGCGAGCAGGCCCTGGCGTTCGTCCGTACCCGGCACAGCTTCGGCTTCGAGAGCGACCTGGACCGCATCAAGCTCCAGCAGCAGTTCCTGGGGTCGATGATGCGCAAGATGAAGTCGGACGACACCCTCACCAACCCCAAGAAGCTCTACGACCTCAGCAACGCGGCCACCAAGTCGCTCACGGTCGACACCGGCATAGGGTCCATCTCCAAGCTCACCAGCCTGGCCAAGGAACTCAGCCAGGTGAACCTGAAGAACATCACCTTCGCCACACTGCCGGTGAAGGACAACCCGGCCGACGGCAAGGTCCACAAGACGGTCATCCTGGACGAGACGAAGGCCGACCCGCTGCTCGCCATGGTCCGGGAGGACATCTCCCTCACCGAGGTGAAGCGCAAGGAGAAGGCCGCCAAGGACAAGGAGAAGGCCGCCGAGAAGGAGAAGGACGCCAAGCAGGCGGCCCTCCTCAAGGGCCCCAAGGCGGAGCCGGCCAAGGTCCGCGTCAAGGTGCTCAACGGCAGCGGGAAGCTGGGCGCGGCCCAGGAGACCGTCGTCTGGATGCAGAACACCAAGGGCATGGCGCACGCGGGCAACGGCGGCAACGCGGGCCCCGGCGGCAAGAAGGTCCCCAAGACCGTCCTTGAGTTCGCCCCCAACCAGGCCGACCAGGCCCGCCGTCTGGCGGAGGTCATGGGACTGCCGGCCGACGCCCTCCACCAGACCGACAAGGACGCGGCCCCCCTCGCCGACATGACTCTCACCCTGGGAGCGGACTTCAAGGGCGCCGGCGTGCCGGTCACCCCGCCGAAGGCACCGAAGCAGGCGCCCAAGGACATTCAGCGGGTCGAAGCCGCGGATCGAATCTGCGCGCAGTGAACCCTGCGAACACACCTGTGCATCTCACTACCCGGTAACAGAGTCACCAGGTAACGCACCTGCCCTGCGGGCCGTGCGCACCATTCAGGGGGAGGCCCAATGCGGCTCAACGGTCCACGGGGGGAACAAAAGGCCGAAACCGGGGGAAAACCGAAGGCGATCGCGGAGAAGGCGAACGCCGGGGAAGCGGATGCCGGGAAGACGGGCGCCGGGAAGGCGGATGCCGGGAAGGCGAGTGCGGAAAAGGCGAGTGCGGGGAAGGCCGGTGCGGGGAAGGCCGTCGGCGAGGGCGCTTCCCCCGCCTCGGGGGAAGGCGGCGGCGACACGTCCGGCCGCCCGTCCGGCGGCGGCAGACCGCCGCGCCGCCGCGGCATCCGAATAGTCCGCTGGGTCGCGCTCTGCCTCGCGCTGCTCGTCCTCGGGGCGTCCGCGGCCGGCTACCTCTACTACCGGCACCTCAACGGCAACATCCGCAAGAGCAAGCTCAACCTCGGGGACAAGCAGCTCGACCGGAGCGTCCCCAACGCCGCCGGCCAGCGCCCTCTCAACATCCTCCTCCTGGGGTCCGACAGCCGCGGCAGCAAGGAGAACCAGGACCTCGGCGGCGCCCGCGAGGACGCCGACCGGCCGGCCCTCGCCGACGTCCAGATGCTCGTCCACGTCTCCGCCGACCGCAGCAACATGTCGGTCGTCAGCGTCCCCCGCGACACCCGCGTGACCATCCCCAAGTGCACCGACCCGGCCGACGGCAAGGTCTACAAGGAGACCAGCAGCCAGATCATCAACACCAGCCTCCAGAACGGCGGTCCGGGCTGCACGGTGGCCACCTGGGAGGAGCTCACCGGCATCCCCGTCGACCACTTCATGATGATCGACTTCGCGGGTGTGGTGAGCATGGCCGACGCCGTGGGCGGCGTGCCGGTCTGCGTGAAGAGCAACATCCACGACGACAAGTCGGGCCTGCGGCTGGAGAAGGGCACCCACACCATCAAGGGCGAGCAGGCCCTCCAGTGGCTGCGGACCCGGCACGGCTTCGAGGACGGCAGCGACATCGGCCGCACCCACGCCCAGCACCTCTATATGAACGCGATGGTCCGTCAGCTGAAGTCCGGCAGCCGGCTCAGCGACCCCGGGCAGCTCACCGACCTCGCCGAGGCGGCCACCAAGGCGCTGACCGTCGACAAGGACCTCGGCTCGGTCAAGAAGCTCTACGACCTCGGCAACGACATCAAGCGGGTGCCGTCCGCCCGGATCACCATGACCACCATGCCCTGGGTGCAGGACCCGCAGAACCCGGACGCCCACGTCATCCCCAAGGCCGGCGACGCCGACAAGCTGTTCTCGCTCATCCGCAACGACATCGCGCTGGACGGCAAGGACAAGAAGAAGCCCGAGCCGGCGGAGGCCAAGGGCACGGGCAAGAAGGGCGCCAAGGTCGCCAAGGACCGTATCGCCGTCACCGTCTTCAACGGCACCGGCACCGCCGTCCTCCCGCCCGCCGCGGGCCGCGGTTCCGACATCGCGTCGTACCTCGTCAAGCAGGGCTTCACCAAGGCCACGTCGGACTCCACCCCGCGCGCCCAGGCCGACACCACGATCACCTATCCGAAGCAGACGCAGCGCGCCGACGCCCTGGCCGTGGCCAAGGCGCTCGGCCTGCCGGAGGACGCCGTACGGCTGTCCCCGTCGGCGGAGCAAGTGACGCTGGTGATCGGCGGCGACTGGCGTGAGGGCGACACGTACCCGAAGCCGGCGGACGCGAAGGGCGAAGCCAAGAAGGCCGACGGGAAGAAGTCCGGCGGGAGCAAGCCCGCCGCCGGGGACGAGGACCCCAAGAACGGCAAGGGCAAGCCGGAGAACGACAATAAGGCCCCGGAGAGCGCCGACCCGCTCAACGGCGACGACGCGTCGGCCTGCATGGAGGTCAACCCGATCAACCGCTTCTGACGGACCGTCGGAACGTACGGGTCCGGGTCGCTCGGACCGGGACGTACGGATCGGGACATGCGGACCGTGACATACGGAAGGGCCGCCTCGGGCCGTTGCCGGCCGGTGGAGGCGGCCCTTCCGATGACGTCCGCGTCCGCTACGCCCGGACCGCCGGCCGCCGGCTGGCGATCACACGCTTCGCGAGCGAGCGCGGGCTGGTGAGGAAGCCGAAGCCCCAGGACATGTGCATGGTCGCCAGCGCCACCGGGATCTGCGCCCGGGCCTTCAGCGGCAGCCCCTTGCCCGCGGGCACCGAACCGGCGACGATCGCCGCCAGGTAGCCGCCGGGGACGACCAGCGCCCACGGCGTCACCGCGGCGCCCACCACGAGCCCGGCCGCGATGGCGACGACGGCGGTCGGCGGCGCCAGGTAGCGCAGGTTGATCGAGCCCTTGTGGAAGCGGGCGACGACGTGCCGCCAGCGGCCGTAGTCCTTGTACTGCTTGGCGAGCGCCCGCACGCTCGGCCGGGGGCGGTACGAGACCTTGAGCTCCGGCGAGAACCAGATCAGCCCGCCCGCCTCGCGGATGCGGAAGTTCAGCTCCCAGTCCTGGGCGCGGATGAACTCCTCGTTGTACCCGCCCTGCTGCTCCAGCGCCTGCCGCCGGAAGACGCCCAGGTAGACCGTCTCGGCCGGGCCGGCCTCGCCGCCGGTGTGGAACGCCGCGTTGCCGACCCCGATCTTCGAGGTCATGGCGGCGGCCACGGCCCGCTCCCAGTCGTTCTCCCCCTCGGCGTGCATGATGCCGCCGACGTTCTGCGCGCCCGTCTCGTCCAGCAGCCGCACGGCCGTCTTGATGTAGTCGGGCGAGAGCATGCCGTGCCCGTCCACCCGCACCACGATCGGGTGACGCGACGCCTTGATCGCCGCGTTCAGGGCGGCCGGGGTGCGGCCCGTCGGATTGGGCACCGTGTGCACCCGGGGGTCCTCGCGGACGAGCTCGGCGGCGATCTCGTCCGTACGGTCGGCGGACGGGCCGAGGGCGATCACCACCTCCAGCTCACCGGCGTAGTCCTGCTCCAGGATGTGCCGCACGGAGGTGCGCAGATGACGCTCCTCGTTGAGCACCGGCATGATCACGGAAACTGCGGGCGGCTGCTGCTCTGGCATGGTTCCTCGGAGGTACGGGGGTCAGGGGTTCACCCCGCGGCGGACGGAAACGCCGCCACGTTACCGCGAACGGGGGACACGGACCCGCGCCGCCCGGGTGGCGGACGGGGCCGGGACGGCGTGGAAACGCGGACCGTTGATCGTATCGGCCTACGGTGTCCCGGTTCGCTCCCCCTGCCGCGCCGGGGGTGATCCCAGCCTGTCGCGGAGGTCACGAAGTGCCAGAACCGGACAGCGCCCCCCGCCAGGACCGGGGCCGGCACGGAGCCCCGCACCGGCCCCGCTGGGGACTGCGCGTCGCCACCGCGCTCGCCCTCGTCATCCTCGTCACCAGCGGCGCCGGGCACGCAGTCGTGCACGGCATCGACCGGGGCATCCGCCGCGTCGACCCGTTCGCCGGGCTCTCCCACCGCCCCCGCACGGGCCACGGCACCACCGTCCTGGTGGTGGGCACCGACGGCCGCGACGCCGTCACCGACGACCAGCGCGCCCGCTACCACCTGGGCGGCGCGCCCTGCCACTGCACGGACACGATGATGCTGGTCCACCTCTCCCAGGGCCGCGACCGGGCGTCCGTCGTCAGCCTGCCCCGCGACACGTACACCGTCCTGCCCGACCGCACCGACGCGTCGGGCGCGTTCCACCCGGCCCACCCGCAGAAACTGAACGCCGCCTACGCGGAGGGCGGCCCCGCACTGACCGTCCGCGCCGTCGAGCAACTGACCGGGGTGCACGTCGACCACTACCTGGAGATCGACTTCGCCGGCTTCATGCGCACCGTCGACCTGGTCGGCGGGGTGCGCGTCTGCACCGAGGAACCGCTCCACGACGACCACAGCGGGCTCGACCTGCCGGCCGGTACGAGCACGCTGGACGGCGGCCAGGCCCTGCAGTACGTCCGCTCCCGGCACGTCGACGCCAGCGCCGACCTCGGCCGGATGCGCCGCCAGCAGCGCTTCGTCGCCGCCCTGCTCCAGCGGGCGACGAGCAGCGGGGTGCTGCTCGACCCGCCGGTGTTCCGCCGGGTCGTCGCCGCCCTGCTGGGCGCGGTCCGCGCGGACCGCGGTTTCGAGGGGACGGAGCTGGTCGAGCTGGGCCGGACCCTGCGCTCCCTCCGGCCCGCCGCCACGGAGTTCACGTCGGTGCCGATCGCGTCCGTCGACTTCCCGGTGCCCGGGGTCGGGTCGACGGTGCGGTGGGACGAGGACGCGGCGGCCCCGCTGTTCCGGGCGCTGCGCGCGGACCGGCCGCTGGCGGCGCGCGACGGACGGCGGGGCGCGGCTCCGGCGGAGACGGAGACGGAGACGGGGCTGTCTCTTAT
>NZ_JBPQTX010000223.1:0-11912 GCF_051386555.1 Streptomyces sp. URMC 126 | reverse complement strand
CCCTTGCCCCCGGCCCCGCCCGCGCGGCACCGGCGGCGGCGTGCGGTGGTGGCCGGTGCCGTCGCCCTGGCCGTGGTGGCCGGCGGGGCGGCGGGGGCCTGGTGGCTGACGCGGGACGGCGACGACTCGCCGCTGGCCGGGCGGCCACGAGTGAAGGACAGCGCGGCCGGGCTGTCCTACGCCATCCCCAAGGGCTGGGAGCAGGACCGGAAGCGGAAGCTCATCGGCGCCTTCACCTCGGCCATCGGCAGGAAGAAGCAGGACGACCACCACGCGGCCGTCGTCCTCACCGGCCGCTCCGCGGCCATCCCCCGGGACCGGCTGGGGATGTGGGCGGAGCGGTCCGCCCGGTCCAACGCGGAGTTCTTCTACCCGGACCGGCCCGTCACGCCGGAAGAGTCCCGGCCGACCACGGTGGACGGGCACCCCGCCCACACCGTGGCCCTGAGGGTGGACACGGAGAAGGACGGGCCGGCCCGGCTGCGGATGACGCTCCTGGAGGTGGACGCGAACCGGGCCGCCTTCCTCCTGGGCATCGACCAGCCGGCCGGCGGGGAGGTGCAGCGGGAGATCGACCAGGTGCTGGAGAGCGCCACCGTGACGGGTGGGGAAGGGCCAGGTCCCGAACCCGGCGCCCGGACGGAGGCGCTCCCGCGGCACGGGGTCCGTGACGGGTCCGTCCCGGCGGTCCGGGCGGCCATGGCCGACCGCCGCCGGTTCTGACCCCGACGCCCCCCGCCGCTCTCGCGTGCTCGCGGCCCGGCCCCCTCACTCCTCGAACTCACTCCTCGAAGAACTCCCGCACCACCCGTTCGGCCGCCTCGTCCGCCGCCGCCGCGGGCGACAGCTCGCTCAGGGTGTCCAGGTCGGTGTCCTCGCTGAGTTCGGCCTCCCAGGCGGCGGCCAGCTGCTCCTGCCGCTCGGGCGGCTGGCTCTCGACCTTCTTCCGGCTCGCGGGGCTCAGGGCCGCCAGGAAGCGGGGCAGTTCGTCGGCGGGCATACGGGCCTCTCTCGTCGCGGTCACTCGTCCCCCGCCGCACCGGGGCGCGCGGGGGTTCCTGATCAGGTGTTCCAGGCCCCGGCCCGGCATCCCTGCCCCGGGCGGCCCGCTCACCCGATCGGCCCCCGCGCCGCGCGCCGACGCGCCTCCGGCGGCCGTCGGGCGCGCCGTAGCCTGGCGCCATGCGCGTCGCCATCGCCCTGTTCACCTCCGATCTGCGGCTGTACGACAACCCGGTGCTGCGGGCGGCCGTGCGCGCCGCCGACGCGACCGTCCCGTTGTTCGTCGTCGACAGCGGCGTCGCCGACGCCGGATTCGCCGCCCCCAGCCGGTCGGCGTTCCTCGCCGACTGCCTGGCCGACCTCGACGAGGGGCTGCGGGCGCGCGGCGGCCGGCTGGTCGTCCGCCGGGGCGACGTCGTCGAGGAGATCTGCCGGGTGGCCGCCGCGACGGGCGCGACGGACGTGCACCTCGCCGCCGGGGTGAGCGGCTACGCGCACCGCCGCGAGGAGCGGCTGCGGGCCGCGCTGGAGGCGGACGGGCGGCGGCTCCTGGTGTACGACGGGGTGGTCACGGTGCTGGCGCCGGGCGAGGTGGCGCCCCTCGGGAAGAACCACTTCGCGGTCTTCACCCCGTACTTCCGGCGCTGGTCGGCGCGGGCGCCGCGGGAGGTCGTAGCCCCGCCCCGGCGCGTCACCGTGCCGGAGGTGGACGGGCTGCCCGTTCCGTCGGCCGCCGACCTGGGCGCCGGCGGCGCGGCGCCCGGCCTCCCCCGGGGCGGCGAGCGCGAGGGCCGCCGCCGGCTGACGGCCTGGCTGCGCGGCGGCGTCCACCGCTACGCCGAGCTGCACGACGACCTCGCCGCCGACGCCACCTCCCGTCTCTCCGCCTATCTGCACTTCGGCTGCCTGTCCCCGTTGGAGGTGGTCACCCGCGCCCGTGGTGGTTCCCCGGGCGCCGAGGCGTTCGTCCGCCAGCTGGCCTGGCGGGACTTCCACCACCAGGTGCTGGCCGCCGTCCCCCGGGCCGCCGCCCGCGACTACCGGACGCGGCACGACATCTGGCGTCGGGACCCCGACGAGTTCGACGCCTGGCGGTCCGGCCACACCGGCTACCCGGTGGTCGACGCGGCGATGCGCCAGCTCGCCCACGAGGGCTGGACGCACAACCGGGCGCGCATGATCGTCGCCTCGTTCCTCAGCAAGACCCTCTACCACGACTGGCGGGAGGGCGCCCGGCACTTCCTCCGCCACCTGGTCGACGGTGACCTGGCCAACAACCAGCTCAACTGGCAGTGGATGGCGGGCACGGGCACCGACACCCGCCCCAACCGCGTCCTCAACCCCGTCGTCCAGGGCCGCCGCTTCGACCCCGACGGCGCCTACGTCCGCCGCTGGGTGCCGGAGCTGGCCGGCGTCCCCGGCCCGGCCGTCCACGAACCGTGGAAGCTGCCCGCCGCGCTGCGGTCCGGGCTGCGCTATCCGGAGCCGCTCGTCGGCCTCACCGAGGCCCTCGCCCGCTTCCGGGCGGCCCGCGGCCTGGACTGAACCTCTCCCCACCGCGAGCCGTACGGAGATGCGTGACCAGGTGTTCCGTGGGTGTATGGGGGCAGGGGCCCGGGGAGACCGGCCGCATCGCCGCGCCGGTCGCGTACGACACGGCGGAACGGAGGAGCGTTCTCATGGCCAAGCAGACGGTGGCGGAGCAGTTCGTCGACATCCTGGCGCGGGCCGGGGTGCGGCGGCTCTACGGAGTCGTCGGCGACAGCCTCAACCCAGTTGTGGACGCGGTGCGCCGCAACGCGGCGATCGACTGGGTGCACGTCCGCCACGAGGAGGCCGCCGCGTTCGCCGCGGGCGCCGAGGCTCAGCTGACGGGGAAGCTGGCGGCCTGCGCGGGCTCCTGCGGGCCCGGCAACCTGCACCTGATCAACGGCCTGTACGACGCGCACCGCTCGATGGCCCCGGTGCTCGCGCTGGCCTCGCACATCCCGAGCGGCGAGATCGGCACCGGCTTCTTCCAGGAGACGCACCCGGACCGGCTCTTCCAGGAGTGCAGCCACTACTGCGAGCTGGTGTCCACTCCGCAGCAGATGCCGCGGGTGCTGCGGACCGGCATCCAGAACGCGGTCGGGCGCGGCGGGGTCGGCGTCATCGTGCTGCCGGGAGACGTCGCGGGGCAGCCGGCCGCCGCGCCCACGGGGGATCACGCGCTGGTCACCACCCGGCCGTCGGTGCGGCCCGGGGACGCGGAGATCGACGCGCTGGCGCGGATGGTGGACGAGGCCGGGAAGGTGACACTGTTCTGCGGCGCGGGCACGGCGGGGGCGCACGACGAGGTGATGCGGTTCGCCGAGCGGGTGAAGGCGCCGGTCGGGCACGCGCTGCGCGGCAAGGAGTGGATCCAGTACGACAACCCGTACGACGTCGGCATGAGCGGCCTGCTGGGCTACGGCGCCGCCTACGAGGCCACGCACGAGTGCGATCTGCTGATCCTGCTGGGCACCGACTTCCCGTACAACGCGTTCCTGCCGGACGATGTGAAGATCGCCCAGGTGGACGTCCGGCCGGAGCACCTGGGCCGCCGGTCGGCGCTGGACCTCGCTGTGTGGGGTGATGTCCGCGAGACGCTGCGCTGCCTCACGCCGAAGGTGCAGGTCAAGAGCAGCCGGAAGTTCCTCGACAAGATGCTGAAGAAGCACGCGGACGCCCTGGAGGGGGTCGTCAAGGCGTACACGCGGAAGGTCGAGAAGCACACGCCGATCCACCCGGAGTACGTGGCGTCCATCCTGGACGAAGAGGCCGCCGACGACGCGGTGTTCACCGTCGACACCGGCATGAACAACGTCTGGGCCGCCCGCTACCTCACCCCCAACGGCCGGCGCCGGGTCATCGGCTCCTTCACCCACGGCTCCATGGCCAACGCGCTGCCGCAGGCGATCGGGGCGCAGTTCCTCGACCCGGACCGGCAGGTGGTGTCGATGTCCGGGGACGGCGGGTTCTCCATGCTGATGGGCGACTTCCTGACGCTGGTGCAGTACGGGCTGCCGGTGAAGGTGGTGCTGTTCAACAACTCCTCGCTGGGCATGGTGGAGCTGGAGATGATGGTCGGCGGCCTGCCCTCGTACGGCACGGCCAACCGCAACCCGGACTTCGCGGCGCTCGCGACGGCGGCCGGGGCGTACGGGGTGCGGGTGGAGAAGCCCAAGCACGTGCGGGGGGCGCTGCGGGACGCGTTCAAGCACAAGGGGCCGGCGCTGGTGGACATCGTGACCGACCCGAACGCCCTCTCCATGCCTCCGAAGATCAGCGCCGACATGGTGAGCGGATTCGCCCTCTCGGCCGGGAAGATGGTGCTGGACGGGGGCGTGGGGCGGATGGTGCAGATGGCCCGCTCGAACCTGCGCAACATCCCGCGGCCTTGAGCCTGCGGCGTCGCGCGGCACCGCACCCTCCGCGAACGCCGTCCGCCGAACCGCCGGGGATCAGCCGCCGTTCGCCGACCGCCGCGGACGGGCCGCTGGCTGACGACCCCCGGGATCAGCCCGGCCTGGGGGTCCCGTCCGGCGGCCCGGGCGCCATCCGCCGGACGGGCTCCGGCCGCTACCGCCGGGTCAGCCGCGGCTCCTTGGACCCACGGTCCACCCGGTAGCGTGCGACCAGCTCGGAGAAGGGTTTTCCGGCGCAGTCGTCCGGCACCGTGAAGTCGGCCACCTCGCGGTCGTCGCCGGGGACCAGCCGCACCCCGACGCGGTCGTCGCCCTCCTCCACGATCTCCGCCAGGGCGAGGATCTCCCCGTTCTCGTCGAACGCCGCGTGTACGCGCATGATCGGACCGTCCGTTCCGTTACGGGGTGACAAGGACGAGGGTGAAAACGAACTGGGCGTTCCCGGAGGCCCGGAGGGTGAGCCCCCAGAACGGCGGGATCGGGTCGTCGAAGTCCCAGAACGCGAACTCCGACACGTACTCCAGCGTGGCCTGCCGGTCGCTGAACGACGTATGGCTCACGCAGGGCCGGACCCAGGAGCTGCCGCTCGGGGTCTTGCGGAAGTCGAAGGCGAAGGAGTTCTGCTGGCCGCTGCCGAGGAACAGCAGGCCACTGCTCTTGATTTCCAGTCCGGCCATGTCCGGCCGCCTTTCCGAATCGCCGTACGCGAACGGGGTCGCCAGTGGCCACAGGGTGCTCCCGCGCCGCGCCCACCGTGAACGGGCGTGACGCGGACACCACCCGTTCGGCCCCCGAGGTCGGGACGGAGGTGACACGCCGGGCCGCGGGGGCCGGAGGGGCCCGGGTCGCCGTCCCGGCGGGGTGGGGCCGTTCGGCCCATGGCGCCACCCCGTACGATCGACCACGATCGACACGAAGCGTGACCGGTACGACCGGCGCGGACGGTGACAGGAGGGGCAGTGGAACAGGCAAGGGTCTTCTCTCCGGAGAAGCCGATCCGGGTGTTCCTCCTGGACGACCACGAGGTCGTCCGGCGGGGCATCCAGGACCTGCTGGACGCCGAGGACGACATCACGGTGGCCGGCGAGGCCGGCACGATCGGCCAGGCCCTCGCCCGGGGTCCCGCGCTCCGCCCGGACGTCGCCGTCCTGGACGTCCGGCTGCCCGACGGCGACGGCATCTCCGTCTGCCGGGAGTTGCGCTCGCGCATGCCGGACCTGGCCTGTCTGATGCTCACGTCGTTCGACGACGACGACGCCCTGCTCGACGCCATCATGGCCGGCGCGGCGGGCTACGTGCTCAAGCAGATCAAGGGCTCCGACCTGGTGGCGGCGATCCGGACGGTCGCCTCCGGGCAGTCCATGCTCGACCCGGCCACCACCGCCCGGCTGATGAGCAGCCTGCGCGGGGACGAGGGCGCGCACCCGGAGGACGACCGGCTGGCGGGCCTGTCGCCGCGCGAGCGCGACATCCTGGCGCTCATCGGCGAAGGGATGACGAACCGTCAGATCGGCCGGCAGCTCTTCCTCTCCGAGAAGACCGTGAAGAACCACATCTCGCGGCTGCTCGCCAAACTGGGCGTGGAGCGCCGCATCCAGGCCGCCGTGATCGCCTCGGAGGCGGCCCGGGCGGGGAGCTGACCCACCGCGTTCAGCCTTCCCAGCTCCACTCCTCGACCTCCGGCAGGTCCGTCCCGTGCGCGCGGATCCAGGCGTGGTGGCGGGTCCGTACGTCCTCCATCGCCTGCCGCACGGCGGCGGCCCGGACGGCGAGGCCGGGGACGTGGCCGATGACGTCCATGACGAGCCGGTAGCGGTCGAGGTCGTTGCTGACGACCATGTCGAATGGTGTCGTCGTCGTGCCGGATTCCTTGTATCCCCGCACATGCAGCTGGGCGTGGACGGCCCGCCGGTAGGCGAGGCGGTGGATGAGCCACGGGTAGCCGTGGTACGCGAAGACGACGGGCCGGTCGGTGGTGAAGAGGGCGTCGAACTCGTGGTCCGGCATACCGTGCGGATGCTCGCCGTGCGGCATCAGCCGGGCCATGTCCACGACGTTGACGACGCGGACGGCCAGGTCGGGCAGGTGCCTGCGGAGCAGGGAGGCGGCGGCCAGGGTCTCCTGTGTCGGTACGTCCCCGGCACAGGCGAGGACGACGTCGGGCTCCCGCCGCCCGTCCTCGGTGCCGGCCCATTCCCAGACGCCCGCACCCCGGGCGCAGTGGGCGCGGGCCTGCTCCAGGGTCAGCCAGTCGAAGCAGGGCTGTTTGCCCGCCACGATGACGTTGACGTAGTCGCGGCTGCGCAGGGCGTGGTCGGCGACGGAGAGCAGGGTGTTGGCGTCCGGCGGCAGATACACCCGGACGGCCTCGGGGCTCTTGTTGAGGACGTGATCGACGAACCCGGGGTCCTGATGCGAGAACCCGTTGTGGTCCTGCCGCCACACATGCGAGGTGAGCAGGTAGTTGAGGGAGGCGACGGGCCGGCGCCAGGGCAGCCGCCGGGAGACCCGCAGCCACTTGATGTGCTGGTTGACCATGGAGTCGACGATGTGCACGAACGCCTCGTAACAGGAGAACAGCCCGTGCCGCCCGGTGAGGAGGTAGCCCTCCAGCCACCCCTGGCAGGTGTGCTCGGAGAGGATCTCCATCACCCGCCCGTGCCGGTCGAGGTGCTCGTCGGTGGGCTCGGTGGCGGCCTGCCACGCCTTGCCCGTGGCGCCGTAGAGGGCCTGGAGCCGGTTGGAGGCGGTCTCGTCGGGGCCGACCACGCGGAAGTCGCGGCGGTCGGCGGTCGCGGCCATGACGTCGGCGAGCAGGCCGCCGAGGACCGCGGTCGGCTCGTGCCGCCCGGCGCCCGGCCGGTCCACGGCGACCGCGTGCCGCTCCAGGGGCGGGAGGGGCAGGTCGCGGAGGAGCAGCCCGCCGTTGGCGTACGGGGTGGCGCCGAGGCGCCGGTCTCCCTCGGGCACGCACTCCAGCACCGGGGAGACGGGCCGCCCGTCACCGTCGAACAGCTCCTCCGGCCGGTAGGACCGCAGCCATGCCTCCAGCTGCCGCAGGTGCTCGGGGTTGTCCCGGACGCCGGAGAGCGGCACCTGATGGGACCGCCAGGTGCCCTCGACGGGCAGCCCGTCGACTTCGCCGGGCCCGGTCCACCCCTTGGGCGTACGCAGCACGATCACGGGCCAGGACGGCCGGTCGGTGACGCCCTCCTCCCGGGCGGTGCGCCGGATGGCGGCGATGTGGTCCAGGGCGGTGTCCATGGCGGCGGCCATGGCCCGGTGCGCGGTCGCCGGGTCGTCGCCGGTGACGTGCAGGACGTGGTGCCCGTACCCGTGCAGCAGCCGGTCGAGCTCGTGCTCGGGGAGCCGGGCGAGGACGGTGGGGTTGGCGATCTTGTACCCGTTGAGATGGAGAATGGGCAGCACGGCGCCATCCCGCACGGGATCGAGGAACTTGTTGGAATGCCAGGACGCGGCCAGCGGCCCCGTCTCGGCCTCGCCGTCCCCGATGACGCAGGCCACGAGCAGGTCAGGCCGGTCGAAGGCGGCCCCGTAGGCGTGCGAGAGCGCGTACCCGAGCTCCCCGCCCTCGTGGATCGACCCCGGCGTCTCGGGCGCGACATGACTGGGCACCCCGCCCGGGAACGAGAACTGCCGGAACAGCCTCCGCATCCCGGCCGCGTCCCGCGTGACGTCCGGGTAGGTCTCCGTGTAGCTCCCCTCCAGCCACGAGTTGGCCAGCACGGCCGGCCCCCCGTGCCCCGGCCCCCAGACGCAGAGCGCCTCGGTCCCGCGCTCCTTGATCACCCGGTTGAGGTGGGTGTACACGAGGTTGAGCCCGGGCGAGGTGCCCCAGTGCCCCAGCAGCCGCGGCTTGATGTGCTGCGGCCGCAGCGGCTCGGTGAGCAGCGGATTGTCCAGCAGGTAGATCTGCCCGGCCGCCAGGTAGTTCGCGGCCCGCCAGTGGGCGTCCAGGGCGGCCAGTTCCTTGTCGTCGACCTCACCACGACGAACGCACCGCCGCGTCTCGCCGCCGCGCTCCCCACCCTCGGACTCCTCGAACCGCTGGGCCTTCCCGACTTCCGGCATGCCCCCACGGTTCCACCTCCCGAGGCCGAACGCCATGGGACGACCGCCGAGCGGGGGCCGGCCGCCTCGTTCCCGGCGGGTCGGTGCGCGGTGCGTGGTTATGTCGGGGAGACGGCCTGGTTCGCGTCGAGGGGGCGTAGGAAGCGGCGTTCGTAGCGCTTGATGCAGCGGGTGGTCCGGGCCAGTTCGTAGGCCTCGCGGCAGGCCGGGTCGGTGGTGCTGTCGGTGCGGTAGCGCTCGTAGGCGGCCATGTTGGGGAAGGAGAAGAGGGCGTAGGCGATGTCGCTGTCGCCCTCGCTCGGCAGGAAGTAGCCGTGGTGGGTGCCGCCGAATCGGTTGACGAGGGCGATCCAGCGGCGGCCGTACTCCTCGAAGTCCGCGAGCTTGTCCGCGTCGATTTCGTACTTCAGATGGATGGTGATCATGTCGGCATCATGGTGGGCGGGCCCCCGGTGCGAAAGCGAATTCCGGGTGTGGCAGCGGTTTCCCGCTCACCCGCCCGTCGGGCCGTGATCCACCGGACAGCCGCCGGTCGCACCGCCTCGGCCCGCGTTCCCGGCTCCGCCCGTCCCGCCTCCTGCCAGCGGGATGCGCCACTCCAGGAGTGTTCCGCCGCCCGGCGGGGCGGACAGGGTGAGGGTGCCGCCGTGGCGTTCGGCGCGTTCGGCGAGGTTGCGGAGGCCGCTGCGGCGGCCGTCGGCGGAGGCGATGCCCACTCCGTCGTCGGCGACCGTGAGCGTCAGCTCCCGGCCCTCGTTGACGACGGCGACGTCCACCGCGCCCGCCTCCGCGTGCCGGGCGACGTTGGCCAGGGCCTCGGCGAGGACGGCGACGGCGTCGTCGGCGGCCTCGCGGGGGACCTGGGTGTCCAGCAGGCCCTCCATGCGCAGGCTGGGCGCGAAGCCGAGCGCGGTGCCGGCCTCGGCGACGGCCCGGACGGCGCGGGTGCGCAGGCCGTGCTGGGGGGCGGTCTCGCGGGAGCGGAGGCCGAAGATGGTGGAGCGGATGATCTTGATGGTCTCGTCGAGGTCGCCGACGGCGCGGCGGACGCGTTCGGCGGCCTCGGGGTGGTCGATGAAGCGGTCGGCGCTCTGCAGGGTCATACCGGTGGCGAACAGCCGCTGGATGGCGAGGTCGTGCAGGTCACGGGCGATCCGGTCGCGGTCCTCCAGCAGGGCCAACTGGGCGGTGTCCGCCCGGCGTTCGGCCAGCTCCATGGCCAGCCCCGTCTGACCGGCGAAGGCCAGCAGCGGTTCGGTCTCCCACTCGGGGAAGTCACCGGCGCCCGCGGCCCGGACGAGCAGCAGCACGCCGTGCACGGCGTCGTCGCCGGAGGTGACGGGGACGGCCAGCGCGGAACCGGGACCGGCCGGGCCCGCCGGTACCTCGCCGGCGTGGCCCCGGGCGGGCCGGGCGCCGGTGAACGCGGCGCCGCTCAGGGTGGTTTCGAGGGGCAGGACCAGGTGCCGGAGCGCGTCGGCGCCCCGGCCGGTGGCCGCCTCGACGGTCAGCGCGCCGTCCCCGGCCTCCGGCAGGGAGAACACCGCCAGGGCGGATCCGGTGATCTCACGGGCGAGTTCGGTGATACGGGCGGTGACCTCGGCACGCGGCCGGTCGGACATCAGGGCGGTCGTCACCTCCGCGCCGGCCCGCAGCCACCGTTCGCGCCGGGTGGACTCCTCGTACAGGCGGGCGTTCTCGATGGCGATGCCCGCGGCGACGGCGAGGGTGGCCAGGACCTCCTCGTCCTCGTCCTCGAAGTCCGCTCCCCCGCGCTTCTCCGTCAGGTACAGGTTGCCGAAGACGTGGTCGCGGACCCGGATCGGCACCCCGAGGAAGGTGTTCATCGGCGGGTGGCCGGGCGGGAAGCCGTACGAGGCGGGGTGGTCGCAGATCTTCGGCAGCCGCAGCGGTTCCGGACGGCGGATCAGCTCGCCCAGGATGCCGTGGCCGCAGGGGTACGGGCCGATGGCCGCTATCTCCTCGTCCGTCAGGCCGACGGTGAGGAACTGCGACAGCCGCCGGCCGTCCGGCCCGATGACGCCCAGCGCGCCGTACCGCGCGTCGACCAGCACCACGGCCGCCTCGATGATGCCGCGCAGCACCTGTTCGAGGTCCAGGCCGCGGCCGACCGACAGCACGGCCTCCAGCAGCTTGTGCACGCGGTCGCGGGTGCCGCGGGCGGCGTCGAGCCGGGCCTGGACCTCGTCCAGCAGTTCGTCCAGTCTGAGCTGCGGCAGCCGTACCGCCGCCGCCCCGGTGTTCTCCACGCCTCTCCTCGCCTCTCCCGGGCCCGCGCCCCGCCCGCGCCCCGCCGTTCCTCCTCCGGCCGAAAACAGCCGGGCCCGGTCGGACGGCCCTGCTCAGGCCCCCGCACACCGTATCGCCGTGCCCTCGGGTGGGGCCGACCGGCCCCTGGACCGCACCGTCGCGGCCGCGTTGAATGGCCGCGACGGGTCCGCCGCCGAGTGGCGCGGCGGCGGGCCCGCTCCGCCCTGCCCGGCGGCCCGTCGTCCCGCCGGGAGGGCGGGCCGGCCGGCGCGGCGGTCTCGTGTCCGGAGACCAGGAGGGACAGCCATGACCGATATCGCGCTCGACCGGCCGGCCGACGGCGGCGTCCCGGGCCCCGACCGGGCGGCGGCACCGCCGGTACGGGCGCCACGGAGCGCCGCCGGGGCCGGCCGCGCCCTGGCCTGGCTGCTGGTCGTCGCCGGGGCGCTGGGCCTGCTCGCCTCCTTCCAGATCACCGTCGACAAGATCCGGCTGACGGAGAACCCGGGGTTCCGCCCCGCGTGCAGCCTGAACACCACCGTCTCGTGCACCCCTGTGATGCTGAGCGACCAGGCGTCGCTGTTCGGCTTCCCCAACCCGCTGATCGGCTTGGTCGCCTACGCGGTCGTCGTCGCGCTCGGCGTCGTGCTGCTGACCGGCGCCCGGCTGCCGCGCTGGTGCTGGCTGGGGCTCAACCTGGGGACGCTGGCCGGGGCGGTGTTCTGCATGTGGCTGATGTCCCAGGCGCTGTACGCGATCGGGGCGTTGTGCCTGTGGTGCTGTCTGGCGTGGGCCGTGACGATCGCCCTGTTCTGGTACACCACCGCGCACAACCTCCGGCACCGGTTCCTGCCCGCGCCGCGCGGGCTCGTCCTGGGGGTGCTGGAGTTCCACTGGGCCGTGCCGGCGGCCTGGTACGGGGTGATCGCGCTGCTCGTGGTGGGACGGTTCTGGGCGCCCTGGTGAACACGTGGAACGCGTGAACGCGTGGGCGTGTGAACGCGCGGGAAGCCCGGAGACCTGCTCGCCGTCTCCTGGTGAAGCCCCGCGGAGAGGGCCGTTCGGCCCTCCTCCGGGCCCCGCCCGGCCCCTGCCCCGGCC
>NZ_JBPQTX010000222.1:0-12070 GCF_051386555.1 Streptomyces sp. URMC 126 | reverse complement strand
GTCGGTGGTGGGGCGGTCGGCGGTGGGGCGGTCGGAGGTTGTCATCGGGCCGTCACCAGGTGACCGGCAGCGCGCCGAGGCCGTAACTCGACACCTCGTGACGGAAGTCGAGCTCCTCGAAGGGCACGGCCAGCCGGGCGCCAGGCATCCAGCGGAGGACCGCGGCGAGGATCTCCTCCAGCTCCACGCGGGCCAGCCACTGGCCCAGGCACTGGTGCGGGCCGTGACCGAAGGCGACGTGCCGGCGGGCGTCGCGGTGCGGGTCGATCCGGTCGGGGTCGGGGAAGACCGTCTCGTCGCGGTTGGCCGCCGACAGCGACAGCACCACGCCCTCGCCGGCCCGGATGAGCACGTCGTCGAGCTGTACGTCCTCCGTCGCCGCGCGGGCCAGGCCGTTCTGCACGATGGAGTGGAAGCGCAGCAGTTCCTCGACGGCCTTGGGCAGCAGATCCGCGTCCTCGGTCAGCGCCTCGGCCAGGGCCGGGTCGGTGATCAGGCTGAGGAGCGCGAGACCGGCCTGGCTGGTGGTCGTCCCATGACCGGCCACGAGCAACAGGCGGCACATCGGCACCAGTTCGTCGACGCTCAGCCGGCCCGGGCGGACCTGGTCCAGCACCAGCCGGCTGATCAGGTCGGTACCGGGGTCGGCCAGCCGCTCCTCCACCAGCTCGCGCAGATAGCCGTCCAGCTCGTCGCGGGCCGCCGCCACCTGGTCGGGCGTGTAACCGCGGTCGATGAGCACGGCGCTGCGGCTCTCGATGAACTCCCGGCGCTCCTCGCCGGCCCCGAACAGCAAGGTGATGACCCGGGAGGGCACCGGCACGGTCAGCTCCCGGACCAGGTCGACGGGCCGCTCCCCGGCCTTGACCAGCCGTTCGAGGATCCCGTCCAGCAACTCCCGTACGGCCGGCCGCAGTGCCTCGGCCCGGCGGGCCAGGAAGTCGCGGGTGAGCATGGAGCGGAGCCGCGAGTGCTCCGGGTCGTCCATGCGGATGAAGGACGCGGACTCCGGCCGGGCCCGCACCAGGGTCGAGGTACGGGTCAGCATGGGGAAGCCCGGGGCGCTGGTGACCGCGGTGAAGCGGCGGTCTCCCAGTACGGCCCGGACCGCGGCGTGCGCGGTCACCAGCCACACCTCGCTGCCGTCCCAGAGGGTGACCCGGCTCGCGGCCTTCCCCGCCCGCAAATCGGCCAGTTGAGGCGGGGGAGCCAGGGGTGAGACCCGGGACATCGGGTACCCCGGCGCCGCCTGTTTCTCCTGAGGAGCCGTCTCGCTCATCGTCCACCGCCCGTCGCTGCCCACGGATCGCTCCGTCTGTCTCCGGCCAATCTGCCGGAGCGGGGAAGCGGGCGCCCGGGCGCCGGAGGGCGCCGCATAACCCCGGGGAAACGGGCATAACCGGGGCTGCCGCACCGGGCTTTCGGCGTTTGTATTCTCCGGAAAACCGCACGCAAGGAAATCCCCGCGGAACCACCGCGGCGGCACGTCGGGAGAGACCATGGCATCCGCACTGCAAGGAAAGGTCGCGCTCGTCACCGGCGCGAGTTCGGGAATCGGCGAGGCCACGGCCCGGATGCTGGCGGCGGAGGGCGCCGCCGTCGCGCTGGCCGCCCGCCGCGTCGACAGGCTGCGCGCCCTCGCCGACGAACTGGCCGCCGCCGGGGCGAAGACGCACGTCGTCGAGACGGACGTCACCGACGCCGGGGCCGCCGACGCGGCCGTGCGCTCCACCGTCGAGGCCCTCGGCGGACTCGACGTCCTGGTCAACAACGCGGGCCTGATGCTGCTGGGGCCGGTCGAGGACGCCGACCCCACCGACTGGACCCGCATGATCGACACCAATCTGCTCGGCGTCCTCCACATGACCCGGGCCGCCCTGCCGCACCTGCTGCGCAGCCGTGGCGTGATCGTCCAGATGTCCTCCGTCGCCGGCCGCGCGATCGTCCGCAACGCCGCCGTCTACCAGGCGACCAAGTTCGCCGTGAACGCCTTCAGCGAGACGCTCCGCCAGGAGGTGACCGAGCGCGGCGTACGCGTCGTCGTCATCGAACCCGGCACCACCGACACGGAGTTGGGCTCCCACATCACCCACGCCCCGACGAAGGCGGCCTTCCTCGAACGGACCGGAAGGATACGGAGGCTGCGGAGCGCCGATGTCGCCGAGGCGGTCCGGTACGCGGTGACGGCGCCGCCCCACGTCACCGTCCACGAGATCCTTATGCGGCCGACCGACCAGGCCTGACCACCCGGCCTCGGGTGCCCCCGGAGACCCGGCTATCCCCCCGGTCTCCGCGCTCTCTCGGCGTCCCGCCGCGAGGAGAGTCCGAAGAGAACCGCCTGCCTATGATCCCCGGCGTAGGACACGTAGGACACCGGGCAATTCGGCGGTTGATTCTTCTGATTCTTCTGTTTCTTCGACGGAAAAGGGAACCGACATTGTCTCTCGGGGTGGAAGAGGCGCCGGCCGCCGACGGGCCGGAAACGCCGTCGCCTTTCGGCCGGCGGGACCTGGCGCTGCTGGCGGCCGTGGACCGGTACGGGGACCTCGCGGAGGCGGCCCGGCGGGCCGGCATCCGGCAGGGTGCGGCGGCCCGCCGGCTCGACCGGCTGGACCGGGCCGTCGGCGCCCCCCTGACCCTGCGCACCCCGCACGCCGCCCGGCTGACCCCGGCCGGCTCGCGCATGCTGGTCGCCGGGCGGCGCTTCTTCCGCCGCACCGACCTCGCCGCCCGGATCCACCTGCTCGGCCACGGCCGGGAGGCCGTCACCGCCCCGGAAGTGCTGCACCTCGCCACCGCCGAACCCCTGCCGGAGGAGGTGGTGGAGGACGCCGCCGCCTCGCTCGGCCTGCTGCTGTCCGTCCGCCACGAGGAACCGCACCGGATCGCCGCCCAATGGGCCGACTACCTCGTCGACGCGGCGTTCACCCGCACCACCGACGCCTCGCACTCGGCGTCGGACCGGCCCACGCGCGTCCACCACGTCCTCGACGACCCCCTGTGGGTCATCCTGCCCCGCGACCACCCGCTGGCCGGCCGGCCCGAGATCCCGCTCGCCGCCCTGCGCGACGACACCTGGGTCTCCCAGGCCGGCCCCCGCGCCGAGAGCCTGGTGGCCCACGTCTTCCGTACGGCCGGGCTGCCCGCGCCCGCGCGGCTGCACGTCGCGGGGCCGTCGGTCGTCCGGGGCATGCTGAGCCGGGGCGACGCCACCGGTCTGGGATCGCCCACCGACCCGGCCGTGCACGCCCCTTCGCTGGTCCACCGCTCCCTCGCCGAACGGCCGCGCCGCACCGCCGGCCTCCTCGTCGACCCCGCGGTCGTCCCGCCGGCGACGGCCGCCCGGCTGGCGGCGCTGATCGCCCGCGGCCACCTGCGCCGCCTCGCCGCCCACCACGCCGACCTGCTGCGCGAACCGTGGTGGGAGCGGTGGTACGCGGAACAGGCCGCCCGCCCGGCCGGCGCCACCGGGGCCGGCCCGCTCGCCGACGCGGCCCCGCCACCCGCCGAGGGCCGCGCCCTGGACGTCGAGGACCTGGACCTGCTGCGGGCCGTCGCCCGGCACGGCAGCATCAACCGGGCCGCGGCCGTCCTGTCCATCAGCCAGTCCGCGCTGACCCGCCGCATCCACCGGCTCGAACACGCCCTCGGCGCCCGGCTCCTGCTGCGCAGCCCCCGGGGCACCACCCTGACCGAGCCCACCCGCCGCTTCCTGCGCCTTCTCGACGGCTACGAGGCCGACTTCCACGAGGAGGCCCTGGCCTGCCGCGCCGGCCGGCACCCCCTGCGCGGCGGCCGGGCCGCGCGGGCCGCGGCCGCCGCATACCGGCCGGGTGCTCAGCTCGCGCCGAGCGCCACGTAGTCGTACATCCCGAAGGAGCCCGTGACGAAGACGTTGCGGGCGTCCGGGTGGCGGTAGAGCAGGGAACGCGGGTACAGGTACGGCACGATGACCGCGTGGTCCATCGTCAGCCGGTCGATGCGGTGCCAGATCTCCGCGCGCCGCACGGGATCCGCGCACCGGGCCCCCTCGTCGAGCAGCGCGTTGATCTCGGGGTCGTCGAGCTCGCCCATGTTCTGGTTGCCGCGCTCCTTGATCGCCCGCCCGTCGACGATCTGCTGGAGGAAACCGTAGCCGTCGGGGAAGTCGGCGCCCCAGCCGAACATCACGATCCCGATGCCGTGTTCCCGCAGGTACTCCGGGCAGCCGCCGTACCGCTCGAAGTAGTCGCCCGAGGGGAAGTCCAGCACCTCCGCCTCGATCCCCACCCGGGCCAGCCCGGCGGCCAGCGCCTCGGCGGCCCGGTACTCCTTCAGCCGGTCCTTGCGGGCCGCGATCTTCGTACGGAAGCCGTCCGGCAGCCCGGCCGCCTTCAGCTCGGCGCGGGCCGCGTCCAGGTCCCCGGTGCCCTTCGGGCCGACCGGGTAGCGGTCGAAGGGACGGTACCCGTCCAGCGTCGGCGGCAGCAGGGTCGTCGCGATGTCCCCGCCCACCGGACCGCCGTACGCCCGCTGCATCGCCGCCTTGTCGGTGGCGAACTGCACGGCACGCCGGCAGTGCACGTCGTCGAACGGCGGGATCCGGCTCGACAGGCAGTAGATCCAGGTGAAGCCGGTCAGCGGGTTGTCCGCGTGGGCCCGCAGCGCCGGGTCGGCGAGGATCCGCTCCTGCGTCGAGGGCTGCACCCCGAACCCGGCCAGGTCGATGTGGGCCTCCCCGGCGAGCAGCATCCGGTCCACCTCGTGCGGCTCCTTGCCCAGGTGCACCTCGACACGCCGCGCCCGCCGCACGCGCACCGGGTCCGACGCCGGGTCCCAGTACGGGTTGGGCTCCAGCACCGCGAGCTCGCCGCGCGTGTAGGAGGCGATCCGGTACGGGCCCGTCGCCACCGGCCGCAGCCGGTAGTCGGCGCCGGTGTCCAGCCGGCGCGGCACCGGCGTGGTGCTCGGCATCGTCGCCAGCAGGTCGAGCCCGGCGAACGGCTCGCGCAGCCGGAACACCAGCGTGCGCTCGTCCGGCGTCTCCAGCGTCACCGGCCCGTCCGCGTCCGGCTCCCGCCAGGGGCCGCCGTAGTCCGTGCCGAGCAGGTGCCGGAAGTACGTCGGCCCGGCCCCCAGCACGTCGGTGCCGTAATTGCTGCGCGCGATCGCGTACTTGACGTCCGCCGAGGTGACGGGCGACCCGTCCTCGTACCGCAGCCCCTCGCGCAGCCGGTACGTCCACACCCGGCCGCCCTCGGACGACTGCCCCAGCGACTCGGCCAGGTCCGGGACGAGCCGCTGGCCGGCCTTGCCGGGCACGGTGTCGAAGGTGACCAGGGTCCGGCCGACGAGCCGGAGGAAGTTCCAGGTGTAGGCGTAGTACGTGTTGCCGGGATCGAGGGAGTCGAAGTCGTCCGTCCGCACGAGCCGCAGCGTCCCGCCCTCCGTACCGACCGGGCGGACCACCCCCCGCACCCCGGCGTCGAACCCCTCGCCCCCGTCGCCCACGGTCTCCGACCGAGTGGTCACCATGTCCCTCCAGCCCTCGTCGCCCTACGGTCCGCCCCATCCTCCGGCGCGCGACACACGGGGGAGGAGGGGCGGCACGGACCCGCGCATAGCCGGGGCCGGGTCGGCATACCCGGCGGGGACGGCCGGGAATGTCGGTCTGCGGGCGGACGAAAAGCCCCGCTGCGGCGCACTGACCATGGGCCGGTCGACCGGGCCCGAACCGCATCCGACAGTCCGCCGCGAACGACTTGGCCGGTGCCGAGGGCCGGGAAGAGAAGCAGGGCTGGGGGAGGGCGGACAGCCCACCGGACTCTTTTCAAGGGCTGAGCAGGCGGCTGTCGAAGTCGTCTTCGAGGAGGGCTCGGTAGGCGGCATGCACGTCCTCCGGGACGTCCTGCTCGATGGCGAAGCCGAGTTTCGGATACTCGATCACTCGTTGCAGATCGCCGACGAGCTGGTCGACGACGAGCTTCTCGTCGCCGATCGTCTTCAGGTAGTCGTCGAACTCCAGGGGAGCCGAGGCGCAGATCACTTCCACCTCGGGCCATGCCTTGCGGGCGGTGGCGAACGCGCGTCGCTCCATGTAGGGCATGGCGACCAGCAGCACGGTCTGCACGTCCAGGCCGGCGGCGGCCAGGACGTCGCGGGAGAAGGTGATGTTCTGGCCGGTGTTCCTGGCCCGGGGCTCCAGCAGAACCGCCGCGTCCGGGACGCCGAGGGCGAGCGCGTGGTCGCGGAAGTGCAGGGCCTCGCCGCGGGGGAAGCGGCCCGGGTGGGTGGGGTTGGGACCGCCGGAGAAGACGAGGGTGGGGAAGAGACCTGCCCGGTAGAGCTCGGCACAGAACGCGGGAACGCCCAGGTCGTGGCTGCCCAGGCCGATCGCCGCGTCGCACGGTCGGAGCTCGTGGCCCATCCGGTGGTAGTCCCAGATCAGCTTGGCTCGCCGGCGCTGGTCGTCGGTGATGGACCGCTGGATGTCCGTCGTCACTGGCGTCTCCCTGGTCACCGCCGCCAGGGACTCGTCACCCCGGCGGTCGTCCGAATGCTCTCGATACTGGCCAACTGGTGGCTCATGCCGTAGCGAGCGGCCAGTTTCGCGGCCTGATCGAGGGCCGAGAGGCCATCATCCCTGGTGGCCGGGTCGGACAGCAGGATGTGTCCGTGAGCGGTGTCCAGACGCACGCGTTGCATCGGGGAGTCGGTCGCGCCCGTCCTGCGGGCGATGCCGATGAAGCGCAGGGCTCTGTCCAGGTCGCCGGCGCCTCGGTGGGCGAGGGCGAGTTTCTGGTGGGCGACGGACCAGTCGTCCGGCTCGCCGAGGTCTTCGAAGTCGCGGGTCGCGGCCGGCATGACGCGTGCGGCGTAGTCGTGCTCGCCTTCCTTGCTCAGCGCGGTCCCCACCCACAGCCGGGCCCGCGCGCGGTCACGGCGGGCGAGCCGGTCGTCGACGGCCAGGTGTTCGTAGTGGCGGGCGGCGGTCTCCAGACGGCCGGACATCTCGGCGACGACGGCCAGGGAGAGGTCGAGCTGGGCGACGCGGCGGGGGATGTCGAGCCGGTCGAAGAGCGAGCGGGCGCCCGCATACGCGTGCTGGGCCGAGAGCGGCCCCACCACGGCTCCTTGGTCGCGCTTGAGGTCGCCCATGAGGGCGGTCGAGCGGGCGAGGAGGTACAGGCCCTTGTCGTCCAGCTCAGGTGGGCGGAAGCGGTTCAGCCACCGGCCCAGCAGGTGGTCGGCGAAGGTGAAGTCCTGCCGGTTCAAGGCCACCACGACCCGGTCCAGGTCGTCGGTCCACGATTCGTACTCCCAGGCCCGGGGACCCGCGGAGGTGACCCGGCGGGTGGTCACGGGCGGCCCGCCGGCCTCGGAGAGGAACGTCTCGAACCGCAAGTGCGCGGACGCGTCCGCGCGGGCCAGAGCCGTGTCCAGGATCGCCTGGGTGTCCGGGCGAGGTTCGGTCGCGGACAAGTGCTTGTCCCAGTTGGAGACGGTCCGTACGGCGACGCCGAGGTGCTCGGCGAACACCCGGACGCTCATCCGCAGGGCGAGCCGCAGGGCCCGGGCCTCCAGGCCGGTCCAGTGGTGCACGGTCGCCACGCGTCGCTCCCTTCCGAGCGGTCATGCAAGCACGGAACGCCATGCGAGGAGGACGGAAGTGCAACACGAGTGCAACACCGTGTCATTTCGTTGCCGTCCGAGCAGGAGGACGCTTCAACAGGCAGGTCGCCTCCGCTCTTTCGCTCGGGGCGGCTTCCCCCCTTCCATTCCTCTCCTCCTGATCTCTTGGACGGTCTCCCCCATGGAACCCCTTACCGAGCATCGCCGTGTCAGCGGCCCTGCCGTCTACGGCTTCCTGCGACTGGTCAACGTCCCCACGGCTCGCGAGGAGGCCCTGAAGCGGTCGCTGGTCGAGTACTGCCGCCGACACGAGCTCTCACTGTCGGGCGTGTTCGCCGAACGCCTCACCGCGGTCACCTCCGCGGCGTTCGTCGGGCTGATGGACGCGCTGGCGGTGTCCGGTTCCTACGGCGTCGTGCTGCCGTCCGCCTCCCACCTGGGCCCCAGGTCCATGGCCGCCGCTCGGGGCCGGCACATCGAGGCGACCGGCACCCGGCTGCTGCTGGTCCGCAAGGACACCCCCGGTCGGGCCCGCCGTCGGCGCCCGGGCCACGGCGGCGCCCAGGCGTGGTACGACCGCGCGTCCGCACCGACGCTGGATGCCGAGTCATGAACCGCTCCACGCCCCTGTCCGACCAGCGGTTCTTCGCCTCGGCGCCCGCCTCGGTCGGACTGGCCCGCGACTTCGCCGACAAGACTCTCCGCTCCTGGAACCTGGACGCTCTCGCCGACGACGTCCGGGTCTGCGTTTCGGAGCCGGCGACCAACGCGGTGGTCCACGCCAACACCTACGGCCGCTTCCTGGTGCGGCTGACCGTCGGCGGCGACCACCTCCACCTGGAAGTCCATGACGACCACCCCCGTCGGCCTGCAGTCCGCCTCCCCACCCATCACGCCACCTCCGGTCGAGGGCTGCACCTGGTCGCCGCCCTCGCAACCGCCTGGGGTGTCGATGCGCGCCATCCCTCCGGGAAGATTGTCTGGTCGCGGTTCCGCCTCGCGCCCGCCCTGTGGGAGGTGCCGTGCTGATCGGCTGGCGGCACCGGGCCGTCCCCCGGCCCCTCCGCTGCCTCCTGCCCCCGCCCCCTGAAGGCGGAGGCAGCGCCGGGCCGCCCACAGGAGCCGAGAACGTCAGGTCGTGTACTCCGAGTTCAGCCGTACGTACCCCTCCGTGAGATCGCAGCCGTACACGGTGAACTCGCCGTCCGCGATGGCCAGGTCGGCGCCGATCACGACCTCGTCGCCCCGCAGGTGTTCGGCGACCGCCGCGCGCAGGGCGTCCTCGGTGTCGGTTCCTTCGGCGCGCGGCGGGTAGACCTCGACGTCGCCGAAGCGGATGGCGACGCGGTCCTGGTCGATGTCGGTGTCGTCCGAGCACTTGCCGATCGCCATGGCGACGCGGCCCCAGTTGGGGTCGTTTCCGTGCACCGCGGTCTTGACCAGCGGGGAGTTGACGACGGCCTTGCCCACCCGCTTGGCCTGGGCGGTGTCGCGCGCGCCGGTGACCCGGACCTCGATAAGCTTGCTCGCGCCCTCGCCGTCGCTCGCGATGTCCTTCACCAGGGCCAGCGCGACCTCGTACAGCGCCTGTTCGAACTCGGCCGGGTCGACGTCGCCCGCCAGGCCGTTGGCGAACAGGGCCGCCGTGTCGCTGGTGGAGGTGTCGGTGTCGATGCTCACCGCGTTGAATGTGCGGTCCATGACGCGCCGGAAGATCCGGTCCTGCTCGGCCGGGTCGAGCCGGGCGTCGGTGGCGAAGAACGTCAGCAGGGTCGCCATGTCGGGCTCCATCATGCCGACGCCCTTGGCGATGCCGACCAGCGTCGCGTCGCCCACCCGCGCCCGGACCTCCTTCGGGCGGGTGTCGGTCGTCATGATGGCGCGGGCCGCGCGGTCGAAGCCGCCCTCCGGGAACGGCCAGGACAGCGTCTTGAGGTGGTCCCGGATACGCTGCATGGGGTACTGACGGCCAATCACGCCCGTGGAGGCGATCAGGAGTTCCGACTCCGTCGCGCCGAGCGCGCGAGCCACGGACTCGCGGACCTCGCGCGCGTTGGCCTCGCCCTCGCGGCCGGTCGCGACATTGGCGTTGCGGGCCAGTACGACGACGCCGCGGGAGCGCCCGGTCGCGGCGGCCTCGCGGCTCAGCAGGACGCTCGGGCCGGCGAACCGGGAGCGGGTGAAGACCGCGCTCACCACCGCCGGCACCGTCGAGGCCAGTACGGTGAAGTCGTCGCGGCCGTCGTCGGCCAGGCCCAGCGGTGCGGTGTGGACGACGAATCCCCGCGGCGCGCGCGGTGTGGAGTCGGGCATGTCGGCGTCTCCTGTCGTGGTCATGGGAAGCCGTGCGGCAGGCCGGCGAGCCGGGCCGCCACCCTCGGCTGCATGGACTTGGTGGAACCAGCATATTCATGCGTCAAGAGTCGCGCCCCCTCACCGGAGCGGTGAGGGGGCGCGGCCGGGGGAGCGCTACGGTCACCGGCGCGGCGTGAAGGCGACGACGTCGCCCGCGCGTTCGCCGCCGGAGAGCTGGCCGTTGCGGTCGGTGCGGATGTACACCCGGTGCAGCCAGCGGTCCTCGCCGTCCCAGCGCGGGGTGAACGGCGTCCGGGCGTGCGTGGTACGGAAGTTGTCGATGATCAGCACGTCACCGGGGACGAGCTTGACCCCGGTGGTCACCTCGTCGAGGGCCTTGGACAGGACGCTCACGGCCTCCTTGTCCTCCGGGAGCACCGGCGCCAGCAGCTCGCGGTCGTACCCCAGGTAGGGGTCGTCCACGTCGCCGTACAGCGGCTTGACCTCGGCGATGGCGCCCGGGTCCTCCTCGCCGCCCCGGAAGGCGACGTCCACGCAGCAGGGCATCTTCCGGTCGAACAGCCGCGCCCGCGACTCCGCGTCGATCAGCGGCAGCGCCTTGCGGACCGCGCCGACCAGCGTCTCGGCGCGGTGCTCGTGGTCCGCGCGCGAGCAGGCGAGCATCACATAGTTGGGCTGGCGGACGTGGTACGCCATCTCCGTGTGGAACTCCAGCAGGGTCTCGGAGGTCTCCGAGGACAGGTAGTGCGCCCCGGGCGAGGGGTACACGTCGTGGTACACCGTGCCGGACCGCAGCTCCTGGTACCCGGTGTGCAGGCCGAGGCGTCGGCCGGTCAGCGCCAGCATCGCCTCCATCAGCAGCAGCGGCCGGTCCACGGGCGCCGGCGTCGAGGTGGGTGTGGGCGGCAGTTCCTCGTCGACGGGCAGCCCGCGCAGCAGCAGGTAGCCGTCCGCGTTGCTCTCCGCGTCGAACGAGTCCAGGGCCGTGGCGAGTTCCGCCGGCAGCTCCGCCGCCAGCTCCTTCGCGACGTCGAGGAACCCGTACAGGTCCGCGCGCGGCACCCGGGGGAGCCGGGCCGCGAGCGCGAGCAGCGGCTCACGGTACGGGGAGCAGTCGACGATCGGGGAAGTCATGACGTGTTGGCTCCTTCACTTGTGAGTGCGGTGGGCGCGGGCGTACTGGTAGAGCAGCTCCGCGCCGATCTCGGTGGCCAGCACGGCGGTGATCCCGCCGTGGTCGTAGAGGGGCGACACCTCCATCACGTCGAACCCGACCGGCCGCAGATCCCCGACGCAGCGCAGCAGGGCCAGCACCTCGCGGGAGCTGAGCCCGCCCGGCGCGGGCGTGCCCGTCCCCGGAGCGAAGGCCGGGTCGACCACGTCGACGTCGACGGACACGTACACCGGCCGGCCCCCGACCCGCTCGCGGATCAGGTCGGCGGTGCCGCCCACGCCGAGCTCGGCGAACTCGTCGGCGGTCACCACCCGCACCCCGTGCCCGCGCGCGTAGTCCAGCGAGTCCGGCTTCGGGTTGTGCCCCCGGATGCCGATCTGCACCATCGCCTCGGGATCGACCAGCTTCTCGTCGATCGCGTGCCGGAACGGGGTGCCGTGGTGGTAACGCCCGCCGTAGAAGGCCGGGTTGGTGTCGGAGTGCGCGTCCAGGTGGACCACGGCCAGCGGGCCGTGCCGCTCGGCGACCGCGCGCAGCGCCGCCACCGTCAGCGAGTGGTCGCCGCCCAGCATCAGGAACGCGGCGTTGGTCTTGAGCAGCTCGGCGAGGTGCCGGCCGGCCGTGTCGATCGCGATGTTCATGTCGAAGGGCGTGAGGTCCATGTCCCCCGCGTCGACACAGTCGATCAGGTCGAACGTGCCGGGGCCGCGGTCGATGCCGACCCCGTGGATCAGCCCCGACTCGCCGCGGATCGCCCGCGGGCCGAACCGGGCGCCGGGACGGTAACTCGTCCCGCCGTCATACGGGGCGCCGATGACCACGACGTCGTAGCCGCGGGGATCCCGCTCGTGCGGCAGCCGCATGAACGTGGGTATCTGGGCGTAGCGGGGTGAGACGTGTGAGTCGATGCGCTCCACGGTTTCGGTTCTCCTCCAGGGGCGGAAGGGGGCGGAAGGGGTCGGACGGGGA
>NZ_JBPQTX010000221.1:0-12319 GCF_051386555.1 Streptomyces sp. URMC 126 | reverse complement strand
GGGTGCAGGGGACCGGGGTCGGGCACCCGGTCGGTGACGGCCTGGGCGGGGACGGCCACCGGGACCTCGGGGACCTTAGGGGTCTTAGGGGCCGTAGGGGCCTTACGGGCCTCGGGGGTCCCGGACTCCGTGGCGGCGCCCGGGACCGAGGCCATCGCTGCCGGGGCCGCTGCCGTGGCCTGTTCCCTGCCCTGGTCCGTCGTCGGCGCGGACGCGGTGCTCTGCTGGGGGAGGCCGGGCCGTCCGTCGCCGCCCGTCCTCGACCGACCGAACGCGTTCCGCAGCAGGCTGCGAATTCCCATGAGGAGAAATCCTTACCTTTGTCTGGAATGTACCTACTGTGCGACTCCGGTAAGGCTAGCTCTAACGCCTCGTCAGTAACGTGCTCCTCGCTGGTCCCGTATGCCCCGGGTTCTCGCCCCTGCCCGGGCCGGGCCCGGCCCGGAACCGTTCACCGGAGCGCTGCCCCTCCGTCGTCTACCCCGGATCCGGGATCCAATCGCCGTGCGCCCCGACCGGCACCCGCACCGGCAGATGGATCCGGGCGACCGGTCCCGCCGCGAAGTCCTGGGCGGCCAGCACCAGCAGATCGGTGGCGCCGCGCTCCGGGTCGAAGGCGTAGGCGAGCACCCAGCCGTCGTCCTCCGCGGCCCCGGGCGCGGCCGGCACGAACACGCCCTCCCCGACGTCGCCGCCCGGCGGTACCGGGTACGCGTCGCAGCCGCCGAGCCGTAGGTCGTACTTGAGCAGCCCGACGCCGAACCCGCTCCGCTCCTCGCCCAGCGGCTCGCGCACCGCGTACCCGTAGCGGTGCGGCCGGGTCGCCCGGCGCGGGTCGATCCGCGGGAACTCCACCGCGCGGTCGTCCAGCCGGATCCGCCGGACGGTCCGCGCGACCGGGTCCACCGTCCAGCGCTCCAGGTGGGCGGGCTGCTTGTCCAGACCCTTACGGGTTCCGTCGAAGAGCCGCTCGTAGCGCGCCAGATGGACGGTGATCAGCCCGCTCTCCTCGTAGGCGTTCATGGCGTGGTAGACGAAGCAGGGTTCGATCTCCAGCCAGCGCACGTCCCGTGCGGTCCCCTCCCGGGGGAGTACCCCGAGCCGGGCCGGCCGGTCGGGGTCCCAGCCGAAGGCGGCCGCCGCGAGGTCGCGGCCGAGGGAGAAGGCGACCGGCAGGTCGTAGAGCAGCACGTGGTGCTCGGTGAGCGAGAAGTCGTGCATCATCGGGCGCCCGGTGACCGGGATCTCGACGTGCCGGCGGATCCGGCCGTCCACCCCCGCGACCAGGTACTGCACATACGGCCAGGCCGGGCAGTAGGCGACGGCGTGCAGCTCGCCGGTGGCGGGGTCGAGGACGGTGTGCGCGGCCAGTCCGCCGGGCAGCGTCCCGTGGAAGTCGAACGGCCCCACCGTGTCGAGCTGGGAGTCCAGCTCGTAGGGGAGCGCCCCGCCCTCGACCAGGGTCAGCAGATGCCCGGCGAACCGCCGGATGTGGGTGTTGGGGGCGAAGTCCACCAGGTGCCGGGGCCCGTGCAGCACCTTCTCGCCCAGCCGCCTGGCCACCGCGTCGGAGCGCACCCAGCGGTTGCGGTACCAGGCGGCCCGTCCGTCCCGCAGCCGGACGCCGTGCACCATGCCCTCCCCGGCGAACCAGTGGTGGTTGGCCGGATCGTCCACCCGGAGCGGGTTCGGCCCGTTCCGCAGGTAGCGCCCGCGCAGCGCGTCCGGTATGCGGCCGGTCACCGGCAGGTCGACGGCCGTGATCTCCTCGCGGACCGGCTCGAACAGGCCGCTGAGCCAGGGGTTCGCCCCCGAGGTGACCGCCCTGGCGGCGTCGTTCGACATGCCCTCCACCTCCACCGGTGTCCCGGCCCGCCCCCGCGGAGCCTTTCACCACCATCCGGCGGAAGGGGACGTTCGGCCAGACCGCGCCAGGTGTCCGAGGACGTTCCGGCGTCCCCTCCCCTACGGGAACCCCCGGAAAAGACCCGGAGTCGGACAGGGGACGGGCAGGACAAGGGCCGAGGAAGAAACGGAGGCAGGGCAACCCTGTCGGCCCTTTATCGCCTCTTATCCGTCGAGCGCGACGGAACCGAACGTGAGTACCCACGGCAGCCGGAGGCAGGGAGTGAGAACCGCATGGGCCTGACCAGCAGGTCGCTGATGTACACGGTGGCCTTCGGTGCCGTGTTGTGTGTGGCTCTCATGGTGTGGATCTGGCCGCGGCTCTCGGGACGGGGACCGCTGCCCGTGCTCGGCCGGCTCGGCGCCATCCTGCTGACGCAGCTGTCGATCATGGCCGCGGTGCTGCTGGTGGTCAACTCCAGCGTCGGCTTCTTCGGGACCTGGAACCAGCTGTTGGGCCGCGTCGACAAGGCCCCGGTCAACGTGACCCAGATGAACAGCGGAAACGGCCCCCGCGCCTCGGTAGACGAGACCAGGGGCGGCCTGATCCAGCCCACCGGCGGCGAGAACGTCGAGAAGTTCGCCGGCTACCCCAAGGGCCCCGAGGACAAGACGGGCGCCGTCCGCTCCGTCCGCGTCATCGGCAAGCGGACCCTGGCCGTCAACTCCGCGTACGTCTACCTGCCGCCCGAGTACTTCCAGAAGCAGTACGAGCGCGCCCGCTTCCCCGTCATGGTCGTCGTCAGCGGCTACCCGGGCGGCCGGGTCAGCCTCGCCCGCAACCTCCAGGTCCCGCTGAACGCGGCCCGGCTCCTGGAGGAGAAGAAGATGGCCCCTACGGTCATCGTGATGATCAGCCCCACGATCGCCCAGCCGCGCGACACCGAGTGCGTGGACGTCCCGGACGGCCCGCAGGCCGAGACCTTCCTGACCAAGGACCTCCCCGACGCCCTGCGCAGCACCTACCGGGTCGGCCAGGACGCCACCGCCTGGGGGATCATGGGCTACTCCACCGGCGGCACCTGCGCCCTCCAGCTCGCGATGCGTGCCCCTGACGTCTACCCGGTCGCCGCCTCCCTGTCCGGAGACCTCTCCGTCAAGAACGACATGGCCACGGGCGACCTCTTCGGCGGCGGCGAGAAGGGCAAGCAGCGCAAGCGCGAGCACGACCTGATCTGGCGCCTGAAGAACCTGCCGACCCCGCCCGTCTCCCTCCTCCTCGCCACCAGCCGCAAGGGCGAGAAGAACTTCCGCGACACCGAGGAATTCCTCCGCCTGGCCGACGAGAAGAAGCTCCGCACGGCGACGATCGTGCTGCCCGAGGGCAGCCACCAATTCACGACCTGGCGCCGCGAAATCGGCCCGGCGATGGAGTGGATGAGCAAGGAACTCACGTTCCCGCAGGACACCCAGAACGGGAAGAACCCGGACGGGGAACGGAAGCGGGAGGAGGAGAAGGAGCGGGAAGAGGAGAAGAAGCGGGAAGAGGAGAAGCGGGAAGAAGCCGACCGCAAACGGCAGCAGGCGGACGAGGCCCCGGACGAGGCCGACGACGCAGACGAGCGGGCGGAGAGCGGCTGATGCCGAGGGCCCTATACGGGGGCGTTCTACAACAGCGGGCCCATCGCACGCATCCTCGAACTGGCCGTACGGGCCAGGGAATCCGACCGCTTTTCCTTCGAGGACGACCTCACCCGGTTCTGCCGCCTGCTCCGCGACTCGAACGGAGCGTACTGGGCCCTGCCGCCGGCGGCGGTCGCCGCGACGCTGGACGTCGCCGCGGAGGTACTGGAGAACGGCGACAGCGCCACACCTGCCGGATTCGCCGAGCGCCTCGCCCGCGCCGCCGACGGCCGTAACGGCCCGAAGTTCCTGCGGACGGTGGCCGGGATGATCCGGGCCCTGGACTGCGGGCCGTGCCCCGGATACGACGAACTGCCGCTCACGGACTGGGAAGTGCGCGCGATGTTCCCGAGAACCTACGACTTCGGCTACTGGGTCGTAGGAGGCGACCATCCGACCGTCTCGGAAGGCATCCGAGAGGGAGTGGAAAGAGAACACCCCGGCGGATGCCTGGAGGAACTGCCCGGACTGGTCGCCGAAATACAGAAGGCCCTGCTGCTCTTTCCCGGCGAGAAGGCCCTGGCCGAGGGGCTGGGGCCCGGGATCCCATGGGCCGGCGTCGGTGTGTTCGAGGAGATCGTCCACCGAGCGCGCGGGCACGTCGCGGACCACCACTGAGGGCATCGGCGGGTACGCGTACGGGCCGTGCGACACCTCTCCCGGCCCTCTTTTCGCTCCCGGGCGAACGGTTTCACCTTCCGCCGCGTGGCTCAGCGCGGCGGCGGGCCGCCCGGTAGCTGCTGGGCGAGCCAGGCGAAAGCCTCGGGGTAGAGCGCCGACCACGTCCGGTAGTTGTGACCTCCCTTGTCGAGCAGCATGGTCTTCAGCCGCACCCGGCTGCTTGCCGCCTCGCGTTGGAACTCCTCGATGTAGGAGGGCGGGCTGTCGCGGTCCTGGCGGGAGGTCGCGAGGAAGAGGGAGACGTCGGCTTTCGTATGACCGACGAGCCAGGTCGGGCTGTTGTGTTGCCGCAGGACGGGGTCGGCGAGGGCGCCGCCGTCACCGTTGAGCGGGTCGGGGTCGAGGGCCGCGCCGGCGGAGAAGACCCGGGGGAACTGCAAGGGCAGCTTCGCCGCGCAGAAGCCGCCGGTGGAGATCCCCAGCAGCCCCCACGACCGGGGCTGGGGCGCAGCCCGGAAGTGCCGGCGGACCAGCTCGGGGACGTCCCGGGCGAGCCAGGTCGCGACCTTGCGCCCGGCCGCGTCGGAGCAGTCGGTGTCCCGCCCGCCGGGGTTGATGACCGGCACGGCGAGGATGAACGGGCGGGTGCGCCCCTCGGCGAGCAGTTTCCGGTAGGACCTCGGCATCCGTCCCTGGTCGATCCACGACTGCGGCGTCCCCGGGACGCCGTGCAGCAGCATCACGACGGGGAACGTCGTGCGGCGGTAGCGCGGGTCGTCGTACTGGGGCGGGGTCCACACCAGGACCTGCCCGGACAGGGCGGACCGGGTGCCGTGGAAGTACGTCTCCCGCATGCCGTGGTCGTCCTCCGCGAACTTCGCGTGCTCGGCGGGCGGCCCCTGCATGGCCACGGGCCCGGCGCCGTCGGTGCGGCCCAGCAGGTCGTCCCAGGAGGCGTAGAGCCCGTAACTGGTGTTGATCCAGGTGGCCACGGTGCAGATGGCGGTGAGCTGGCAGAGGATGATCAGCAGCACGCGAGCGGCCCAGCGCACCGGCCCGGGGCCCGGGATCCTCGCCCAGCACAGCAGCGTGGCCAGGATGGTCAGCGCCGTGAACGCGACGAGCAGGGCGAAGAAGGCGGTTCCGGTGAGGCTGAGAGTCATCCCGCTGTGATCTCCCTCGGTCGGGCCGCCCACAGGCGACGGCACGGCAGACCATAACGACAGAACGTGCGGGTATCGGGCGGAACGGGGGACGAGAACCCGGATGGGTCCGGCAGCCCAAACGGTCATATGTCCGGCGCGAGGGCAACCGGAGGGGCAACCTCAAGTCCTGCTCAGACTTTCGATGCATCCGTAGTGTCGCCCTCCCATCACGAGTAGTTTCCTGGTCAGGGCGGTCCGAATCACCGGCTGTTGTCTGGGAGGCGTGATGGAATCCATGACGCGCAAGGAAAGAAAGACCGTTGTCGTTCTGGCCCTCATAGTGATCGCGATCGTCTGCTACATGATCGGCAATATTCAGCCCTGAGTCCCCGGCCCTGACGGCCGGTTGGCGCGGCCCGGGCCGGATCGCGGGCCGGGGCGGGGCGGAGCGACCGTCGGACCGCTCCCCGGTCCGATCGTCGGACCGGTCGCCCGTCCCCGACTCGTACGCGCGCACCCTGCGCCATAGCGCACCGCTCTCGCATTTCAACAAGTCGTCACCACACGGCACTTCGCCGACCCCCACCGGTCACTTCCGGACGAGACCGAAGCCGTCGTCGTGCTCGCTCCCCGCGACGGCGCGGCCGTGGCGCGGCGGCCCTCGAAGTGCCTCGGCCCGGGAGTCGGCCGGTCTTGGGGCCCCGGACGGACGGGCGGACATGGCCGGTTCGCCGTCTGCGCTGGAACACCGCGGCTGCGTAGGCTCGTCCCGCGAGGCCCCGGACGCGTCCCCTAGGGGAATTCCCGGGCGGTCGGGGCCCCTACAGGACGGCCCCGACGTCCCCCCGACGGCCCGGCCCTTGCGGGGCGTCCTACGATACGTACGCGTCGGTTTGCTTCGGGGGAGTGCGTCAAGGCGTCGGACGACACGGCCGTGCGCCGCCCCGTCGCCTGCCGTGCGGTGGGACGGGCCAGCGATTCGGAGGCAGACCGTGGCAAAGCAGGACCGCGCGATCAGAACGCGCCGGACCATCCTGGAAGCGGCCGCGGCGGTGTTCGACGAACGGGGTTACGACGCGGCGACCATCACCGAGATCCTGGCACGGGCCGAAGTGACCAAGGGCGCCCTCTACTTCCACTTCGCTTCCAAGGAAGACCTCGCCCTGGCCGTCATAGACGCCCAGTTGACCGACTCACCGGCCAATCTCGAACCACCGGCCGCGTCGAGGATGCAGCGCCTCGTCGACATGGGGCTGATCTTCGCGTACCGCATGCGCACGGACCCCCTGCTGCGCGGCAGCGTCCGGCTCACTCTGGAGCACGGCTCGACCGCCCTCAACCGCAGCGGCCCGTTCCACGGCTGGAGCCAGGTGCACACCCGCGTCCTCACCGAGGGCAAGGAGCGCGGTGAGGTGCTGCCGCACGTGGTGCCGGCCGACACGGCGGAACTCATCGTCGGCGCGTACGCCGGCATCAACATCATGTCCCAGGTCGTCACCGGCCGCGCCGACCTGGAACGCCGCGCCATCTCGCTGTACGAACACGTGATGCCGAGCGTCGCCGTGCCCTCCGTACTGGCCCGGCTCGACCTGGCCCCCGGCCGGGGCGCCCGCGCCCTGGCCGAGGCCGAGCGGCTGCGCGCGGACGAGACCACCGGGCCCGCGCCGACCCCTGCCCCCGTCGGGGTCGGCTGACCGGGACCCGGATCCGCGGACCCGTACGGGGCGCACGCCCCTACCGGTCCACCCGCCCCGTACGGCCCGGCCATCCCGGGCCGTACGGGGCACGACGTCGGGGGGCCACCCGGAGCCGGGCGGACGTCGAGGGGGCGGGGCGGGCATGGGTGCCCGGCGGTGTCGGATGGCGTTCCTCGGGACAGTGTTCGTCGGGAGGGCGTCCGTTGGGACGGTGTTCGCCGGCGTCAGGCGGTGGCCGCGCCCGCGCCCGCCGGGCCGGGGGCCGTCGTTTCCAGGATCTCCAGGGCGACGGTCAGCGCGGCGAGCCGCCGCTCCTCGGGATCGCCCGCCAGATCGTCCAGGGCGAGGGCCCCGAAGTGGACGGTGAGCAGGGCGCTCGCACAGCGCACCCGGGCGGCCAGGCCGTCGGCTCCCGAGTGGACGAGCCGGGAGAGCCGGACGACCCGTTCCCTGAGCCGGGTGCCGATGTCCAGGGTCCGCAGGGACGCCTGGTTCTCCTGCAGGATGCGGAACACCGGCGCCGCCTCCCGCAGCTTCTCGCTGTAGCGGCAGAGGAGTTCGCGCTTGGTCTCCAGCGTGGGCGGCCGGCTCTCCCCCCAGGCGATCAGTTCGTCGACGGGCGCCCCCACCTGGTCCGAGATGGCGACGAGGATGTCCTCCTTGGTCTTGAAGTGGTAGTACAGCGCCGCCTTGGTGACTCCGAGGCGTTCGGCGATCTCCCGGAGGGAGGTTTTCTCGTAGCCCCGGGTGACGAAGAGATCGAGCGCGGTCCGCTGGATGCGCTCACGGGTGTCGCTCCTGCGCGTGTGGGGGGTACTGCCCATGTGGTCCCTGCTCTCCTTCGTTCCGCTGTGCCGTACTGCCGTCGTCGGAGCGTCCCCCCGCGGCAGCGGCCGCGGCCGCCCGTGTCCGCCACCGGCCGGTGGACCGTCCGCTGCCGTGGGGAGAGAGATCATGGCTCAGGAAACCACCGGCTCCCGGGCCTCTTACCCGGCACGCGGTCCCCCATGGGTGCCCCTGAACCGCCCCTGGCGGGACGCCACGGGTCCGCGTGCCCCCTACACCCGGGTAGGCACCCGTCCGGAACCACCCGCGAGCCCGCCCCCGGAGCGTCCCCCGGCCCCCTCCGAGCCCTTAAGGGCCGCTCATCGGCCGGGCCACGGGCGACTCTTCGTCCCCCGGCCTGCGTGACGGTCGCCCCGTCGCCATGTCCTCGATGGCCGGGCGGCAGGCCGGTGACGGACCCCTGCCGGGGCGGTGGCGGAACGGTTCATCCGGATGCGCGAACGGCCCGGAGCACCGGCCGTCACCCGTTCGGAGGTATCGGGGTTCCTCCGCGCCGACGGTGGGAGCACGGTGGAAGAACCGGACACTCGCGGCGCCGCCGCACGGACGTCCGGTGCGCCGAGGGAGTGGAACGGCTATGACCGACATGTTCGTGAGGGTGGAGAAGGGTGTCGCGGGCGAGGAGGAGCTCGCCGCCGTGACCACCGTGCTCCTCGCCTGCGCCGCCACGGGCTGCGACACCGGCCCGGAGCCCGACGCGGTCCTCGGGGCCGGCCCCGGCCCCGAGATCTCCGAGTACGGCCTGTCGTGCACCCCCGCCCGCTGGCGGCCGTCGGGGTTCAGGCCCCCCACCAGCTGGCAGGGCCGGCGCTGAGCACACGGGCCGGGCGGGCCGATCGACTCGGTTTCCGCCGGCCCACCCACGCTCCCGCAGGCCCACCCGTGCTCGCGTGGGCACATGCGTCCGTCGGTCACACACGTCCGCACCGGCGGGCCCGTCATTTCTCCGCACCGCGTAAATCACACCGCAAGGCGCCCTGGAAATCACCGTAGGGCGTCCGACGGGAATGCCATCCGAGAGCATTCCTGAAAAACATCCGCGAAGACCAGCCTTTTGTCGTACCGGAAACGTTCCGGCCCCTACCCTCCCGATGCCGTGTGCTCACTGGCTCGAATGAGTGAAAGCCCGGAACCTCTCCTTCCGGTCGAAGTTATCCAGATCGCTTTCTCAGTGGGGGCGCTACACGATCGAAAGGCTATGGACGTGCTCAAGAAGGTACTCGCCACGACCGCTCTGACGGTCTCCACGGTCGGAGCCATCAGTGGCCCCGCCCTGGCGCACGGACACGACTCGCAGGACATCGCCAACGCGAACGGCGCGAAGACCGGTTACGGCAACACCAAGACCGGGGGCAAGGAAAGCCCGCAGATGAGCCTGATCCAGGGCACGCTGAACAAGCCGTGCATCGCGCTGGGCCGGGTGAACATCCAGAACATCGTGGCCCTCGTCAACATCGGGCTGCAGGACATCCCGATCCTCTCGTCGCAGCAGGAACAGCAGTGCACCGACAACTCCTCCATCAACGACGGCGATGACCCGCTGTCGCACCTGCTCGACGACATCCCGATCATCTCGGGCAACGGTTCGGCCAACGGCTGATCCAGGCGACGAGCACGGGAATCCCCCTGCGGCGGGTGTGCGGGCCCCGCGGCAGGGGGTTTCCGTTTTCCGGGCGGCGGTACGGCCCGCGGTTCCGGTGAAAACGGAACCGGGCGCGGTGAAAAAACGCGCACCGCGGCGCCGGACGAGGGCCGGACGAAGGAAGCCCGAATGAATGAAGCCCGATAACTTCCCCCACTGTGCCGAGTTAGGCAAGTAGCGCTCGTAAACCCACCAGAGCGAAGGAACCATCGTGATCAAGAAGGTAGTGGCCACGGCCGTCATGACGGCATCGGCAGTGGGCGGATCCGTCGGCCCCGCCCTGGCGAACGGACACGACAGCCAGGACGTCGCCAATGGCAACCAGGCCGTCCAGATGTACGGGAACACCTACACCGGCGGTTATATGAGCCCCCAGATGGGCCTCATCAACGGCTCGTTCAACAAGCCGTGTATCGCCGTCGGAAGGCTGAACCTCCAGAACATCGTCGGCCTGGTGAACATCGGCCTGCAGGACATTCCGATCCTGTCTTCGCAGCAGATGCAGCAGTGCACCGAGAACTCGACGATCAACGACGGCGACGACCCGCTGTCGCACATCCTGGACAGGCTCCCGATCCTCTCGGGCAACGGTTCCGCCAACGGCGGACACTGACGGCCAGACGTCGCCACCGAAGCCGCCCCCGGCCCTGCCGGGGGCGGCTTCGCGTGCGCCGGGAAGACGATCGGTCGGCGGCCAGCCGGCGGGGCGGTGCCCGCACCTGACGGACTATCGCGTCGCGGTTGGGAGCCCGCCCGGCTCCGGCCGACAGTTCTCGCATGCCGCCGCCGGGCACCGCACGGGCCCGGGACCCGCCTTCGGCCACGGCCCAGGGCCCGTCGTGCCGGACGCCTCGCGGACCGGGCCCCCGGCCGTCACCGCGCGCTTCCGCCGCGTCCCGGCGGCGCCCGTCAGTCGTCGGAAACCGAAGGAGCCCTCGCCATGAGCCACCCGTCCCCGTCCGGTTCGGCACCCACCGCCCGCCCGTCCCTCGCCCCCGCCGGGGCCGAACGCTTCGTCGGCAAGGTCGCCCTGGTGACCGGCGGCGGGAAGAACATCGGCCGGCAGGCGGCGCTGACCTTCGCACGTGGCGGCGCCACCGTGGTCGTGGCCGGGCCCACCCTGTCCGACCTGGAGGAGACCGTACGGCTGATCGAGGCCGACGGGGGCCGTGGCTCCGCCGTGGTCGCGGACGTCACCCGCGCCGCCGACGCGGCGGCCATGGTGGCCGCGGCCGTGGAGCGCCACGGCGGTCTGCACATCGCATTCAACAACGCCGGGATCCTCGGCAAGCCGGCTCCCGTGGCCGAGCAGGAGGAGGACGCGTGGTCGTCCGTCCTCGCGGTCAACACCACCGGTGTGTGGCTGTCGATGAAGTACGAGATCGAGCACATGCGCGCCCACGGCGGCGGGACCATCGTCAACTCCGCCTCCAACATCGGCTTCCACACCCGCCGCCCGGGCCTGGGCGCCTACGCCGCCTCCAAGGCCGCGGTATCGGTCCTCACCCGCACCGCCGCGCGCGAGTACATAGCCGAGGGCGTGCGCATCAACGCGGTGAGCGCGGGCGGGACGGACACCCCGATGTCCTTCCGGCCCGGTGAATCGGTCGAGGACCGCGACGCGCGGGTACGCACCGCGGTGCCGATCGGACGGGTCGCGGACACCCGGGAGATCGCCGCCGCGGTGGCGTGGCTGGCCTCGGACGAGGCGGCGTTCGTGGTCGGGCACGACCTGGTGGTGGACGGAGGCGCGAGCGCTTAGGGCCCGTAGGGGCCCCTAGGGGAGGTGGGGGGTGGCGGCCCGGGCACTCGGTGGTCGGGGCGGTGTGGCTCGTACGAAGTGGCCGGCGGTCGGAGCGGAGCGGTGGACGGCTCCCGGCTGCCCGGTGCGGCCGATCGTGGCTCGCGGCGTGGGACGAGCGGCCGGATAATCCGGGTGATGACGAACTCGCCGTCCACGTCTCCGACGCCGTCCGTACCGCCGGCATCGTCCGTGCCGTCCCCGCCCGCCGTGCCCTCCACCCCCTCCGACCGGGTGGAGGACTCCCGCCTCACCGCGATCCTGTCCGGCACGCAGCGGCGGCTGCTCGACGACCTCTCCGACGTGGGCGCCGCGTTCCCCCTCGTCCTGGCCGGCGGGCACGCCGTGCGCTTCCACGGTTTGCCCCACGCGCCCGGCCGTGATTCCGGTTCCGGCCGTGATTCAGGCTCCGGCCGTGATTCCGGCTCCGGTACGGAGGCCGGTTCCCGTCCGGGGCTCGACCTGGATTTCGCCACCGACACCCAGACGCCCATGGCCGAGGTCCTCGCGACGGTGCGGACCGGGCTGGAGGCCCGGGGGTGGCGGGTGCGGGACGCGGCGGCGGAACCGCTCGCCGCGCGGTTCGTCGCCACGGACTCCCTGAACGACGAGGAGTGCGAGGTCGAGATCGCGAAGGAGACGCTGTGGCGCGCACCGGCCCGCAGCGGGTCCGTCCTCGTCCTCGCGGCCGAGGACGTGATCGGGACCAAGGTCAGGGCCCTCGCCGACCGGGGGCTGCCGCGGGACCTCATCGACGTCCACGCCGCGTCGGACCACTGGTCGCGCCTCGAACTGGAGGAACTGGGCCGCCGGCACGCCCAGGACTCCTTCGACTTGACCGACCTCAAGGCCCGGCTGGAGGGGCTGGACTGGCTCGGGGACGGGGACTTCGCCGCCTGCGGGCTCGACGAGACGGACACGGAGGCGCTCCGGCGCTGGGCCCAGTTCTGGGCCGACGACATCGGCGAGCGGCTCGCCGAGGAGGCGCCGTACGAGGAGGAGCCGGAGGGGGATGAGTCGGCGGGGGAGGTGCCGGAGG
>NZ_JBPQTX010000220.1:0-12340 GCF_051386555.1 Streptomyces sp. URMC 126 | reverse complement strand
GCCCGCCGCCCGGTGCCGCCGCTCCGGCCGCCTACGCGCCGCCCCCGCCCGCCCCGGCGCGGCAGGGCCGCTCGGGCCGGGGCAGGAGCCTCGCCGTGATCGGCGGCGTCGTGGCCGGCTGCGCAGTCGCGGGACTCGCCGCCGGCGCGTTCTTCTGGGGTGGAGGCGACGACGGGGACAAGGAACAGGAGCCTCAGAAGGCCGCCGCGGCCACAAGCGAACCGAGTGCCTCGGCCACACCCCACGGCACCAAGAGCCGGAAGCCCGAGCCCGCCGACCCGGGGGCGAGCCAGGCCAAGGCCCTGGACGCGTTGCTCCGGGACAGCGGTGGCAGCCGGGGCGCGGTCATCCGGGCCGTGGACGCCACCCGGAGCTGCAAGGACCTCGGCAAGTCGGCCGGCGACCTCCGGGACGCCGCGAGGGACCGGAACGGGCTGGTCGACCGGCTGCGGAAGACCCCGGTGGACAAGCTGCCCGGCCACGCCGACCTCACCGCGCAGCTGACCAAGGCGTGGCAGTCGTCCGCGTCCGCCGACAGCCACTACGCGGCCTGGGCCGATCAGGTCGGCGGCAAACACGGCTGCCACAAGGGTCACGCCCGCCCCAGCAAGGAGGCCCTCGCCGGCGACCGCGCCAGCGGGGAGGCCACGGCCGCCAAGAAGCGGGCGGCCGACCTGTGGAAACCGATCGCCAAGAAGTACGGGCTGCCGCAGCGCCCGTGGACCCAGCTCTGACGCCGTACGGCACCCCTGGACAGGGCTCCGGGGCGGGAACGTACGATCGATCGCTGTGCAAGGTTCGGAGAAGTCTTCCCGTCGCGGCCGTCGCTCGACCACCATGGACGGCATGCCGCTCAATGACATGCCATGGTGGCGCTGGCGGGCGAACGTCCGCTCGGCGCTGCACATGCTCTCGGACCCGGCCTTCCAGCAGGAGTGCTGGCTGACCGGGCGTGAAGGGTACGGAGACGTGACCGACGCCGTCTACCGCCTGGTCGAGGACACCTGGCTGGACAACTGGTCGGCGGAGAAGTACGTCGGGACGGTCTTCCGCGACTCGGGCGAGGCCGCCCTGGTGGACGTGGCGGTCCTGCGCGTCCTGCGGATCATGCACCAGGTCGGCGCCGACGCACCGGTCTCGGCCTATCTGGAGCACCACGGCTGGCCCGAGGCCGTGCGGGCGGCACGCGAGGCACACGTCCGGCTGGCGGCGGGGGACGGGGACGACCCGGACGTCCCGCCGCGCTCCCTGCCCGTCCTCGCCGTTCTGACGAAGGTCTGACCCTACGGCCGGGCGGCGCGACGGGCCCGGAAGAGACCGCGCGCGCCGGGGCTCCTGCTCCGGCGCGCCGCGCGAGGCGGGCCCCCGCCGGAACCGGATGGTCCGGCGGGGGCCCGCGGATATGCGACGCTATTGGGCTATGAACGCCTCGCAGCCGGCGCCGCCCGCGCGGACCGCACAGCCCGACCAGTACGTCCTCACCCTCTCCTGCCCGGACAAGCAGGGCATCGTCCACGCGGTGTCCAGCTACCTCTTCATGACCGGCTGCAACATCGAGGACAGCCAGCAGTTCGGCGACCACGACACCGGGCTGTTTTTCATGCGGGTGCACTTCGGGGCCGAGGCCCCCGTGACGCTGGAGAAGCTGCGGGCCAGCTTCGCCGCCATCGGCGACGCGTTCCACATGGACTGGCAGATCCACCGCGCCGACGAGAAGATGCGCGTCGTGCTGATGGTGTCCAAGTTCGGGCACTGCCTCAACGACCTGCTCTTCCGCTCCCGGATCGGCGCCCTGCCGGTGGAGATCGCCGCGGTCGTCTCCAACCACACCGACTTCGCCGAGCTCGTCGGCTCCTACGGCATCCCCTTCCACCACATTCCGGTGACCAAGGACACCAAGGCGGAGGCGGAGGCGCGACTGCTCGACATCGTCCGCGACGAGAAGGTCGAACTGGTCGTCCTCGCCCGCTATATGCAGGTGCTCTCCGACAACCTCTGCAAGGAGCTGTCGGGCCGGATCATCAACATCCACCACTCCTTCCTGCCGAGCTTCAAGGGCGCCAAGCCGTACCACCAGGCGCACGCCCGCGGTGTGAAGCTGATCGGTGCCACCGCGCACTACGTCACCGCCGACCTCGACGAGGGCCCGATCATCGAGCAGGAGGTCGAGCGGGTCGGTCACGAGGTGACCCCCGAGCAGCTGGTCGCCATCGGCCGGGACGTGGAGTGCCAGGCCCTGGCGCGTGCGGTGAAGTGGCACAGCGAGCACCGCGTGCTGCTGAACGGCCGCCGCACGGTCGTCTTCGCGTAGGCCACGCGCGGGCCCGCCGGGGTGGTGGCTCCCCTCCCGGCGGGCGCGTCACAGCCGCGACAGCGACGCCGTCGCGAACAACACGTCCCGGATCGCCTCGGGATCCCCGTCCTGCCCGGCCGCGGCCTCCTGCGGCTCGACGCGCCCGGCGGCCAGCCGGCAGAACTCCAGCCCGTCGAGCACCACATGGGCCACTTCGGTCTCCGGCGAGGCGCGGACGGCGGGGGAGTCCAGCGCGATGTACCAGTGGCCGCCGCCGCTGCCCTCCACCTCCAGGTGCAGCGCGCGGCCCGGCGCGTCCACGGAGCTCAGTATGTGCGGCGGCGGGGCGAGACCGGCGCGGCGGCGGCCGGCGAGCGCGGCCGGGAGCATCCGGGCCGCCAGGTCGATCATGCGGTGGAGATGGGACGGCGCCGGCGGCTCGTAGGGGTACGCGACGGCGTCGGCCACATCCTCCGCGTGCACCCAGCACTCGAAGGCGCGGTCGAGGAAGGCGTCGTGCAGCGGGAGGCTGAAGGGGCCGTACGCGACGCTCGTCGCCGCCGTGTCCCGCGCGTCGGCGTCGGCGGCGAAGGACGCGCTCCTTATGAGGGCGCGGCTCTGCTCGCGCCAGGTCGCGTGAGCGTCGCGCCAGGCCGCGTCGGCGCCGCCGGAGGACCGGCCGTCCCCGGCCGTCCACAGGGCCTCCGTGCGGCCGGCGGGCGACAGCGGCACGGGGTCCGCGGCCGTCTCGGCCGCTCCCTCTCCGCACGCCGCTCCGCCGCCGGGCGCCACTCCGCCGCCGGTCAGGACGGGTACGGCGGCGGCCGGGGCCGGCACCGGGTCGGGCAGGCCCAGGGAGCCGGCGACCAGGCCGTCCACCGCCGTGAGATGGCTGATCACGGCGGCCACGCTGACCTCCCGCTCGGCGGACCGCCGCCCGTCGAACCAGGCGAGCCGCACCGGCGCCCGCCAGTCCTGCTCGTCGATGTCCCGCAGCAGGGCGTCGAGGCGGGCCGTCTCCGCCTCGTAGGGCGCCGCCCAGCCGGGCACCGGAATCCGGGGCGGGCGCCGGCCGAGGCAGTGCGAGAGCACCCGGGAGCGGAGGGAGGGGTCGAGGTCGAGGCTGTCCTCGGGGTGGAGCAGCGCGACCGCGTCCCGTAGCCGGACGGCTTCCTCGGCGCAGGAGGCGCAGTCGGTCAGATGCTCCTCGACGGCCGCCGTCTCGTCCGGCGAGCAGGCGGCCAGGGCCCAGGCGCCGAGCAACGACGTGAGCACGGGGTGCGGCCGGGGCGGGCGACCGGTCATCGCGCGCCCCCGCCGACGGAGGGCGGCGGGCCCGGCGCGCGGGAGCCGGCGCGGCGCGGGCCGTGGGCGGTGGCGAGCAACTGGAGCCCCAGGCGCAGCCGGCGACGCGCCTCGTCCTCGGTGACGCCCAGTCCGGCGGCGGCCCGGCGGTAGTCGAGGCGGCGGGTGTAGGCGAGATCCAGGGCCTCGCGCAGGGGTGCGGGCATGGAGCCGACGATGTAGTCGGCGCGGGCGGCGGCGGACGCGGCGCGGACGCGTTCGTCGATCTCCTCGGGGGTGGCGGTGCCGCCGGGGTCGTCGCTCTCCGACCGGCGCAGACGGGCGACGGCCTGCCGGTGCGTGAGGTCGGCGAGCCAGGAGCGCAGCGGGCCCTGCCGGGGATCCCAGTCGCCGGGGTGCTCCCAGACGTGGCCGAAGACGTCCCGGGTGACCCGGTCGGCGCCGGCCTCGTCGCCGAGGACGCGGTGGGCGAGGCCGTGCACGAGGGAGGCGAAGCGGTCGTACAGCTCGCCGAGCGCGGCCGCCTCGCCGTGCGCGAGCCGCTGCTGCATCCTCCGGTCCCACCGTGGTGGTGCGTCCGTGGTCATCCGCCCCTCCTCCCGTGCGTCGTCACGACGCCTGCTCTTCGCAATGTAACGGGAGGGTCCGGCAGCGGGCGTACGTTCGGACGGAAATCCGGGTAACTCCGGGGAAGATCAGGGAAGCCCGGGTGCGGGGCCGCCGGGGGTGATAGGGCTTGACGGCCCGTCCGCCGGACATCGGCCGCCCGTCCGTCGGCCGAACAGCGGGGGACCGGCGGTGTCTGACCGGACGTGCACGAATGTGCCGATGTGTTATGCGGGTGTGACCGGATCCGGGGGGAGGGGGCGTCCGGGCTGGGCATAGGCTCAAGGCGGTGGTTTATGCCAGACGGCAATTCGCGGCGGGTCCGGCCGCCGGATCCCCTAGGGGTCGTACGACCGTCGCGGACGGTACGGGACGGTGGCCACACCGCGGAAGGGCTCAGTCCGGAAACAGCGCCGGAAAGCGCGACCAGCCGGCGGACCGAGTGGAAGGGCTCGAACGCGTGACGTTGAAGGTGTGGGAGCACGACCAGGGGAACTGGGCCGTGCTCCGGGTCAGCGGCGAGATGGATCTGGTGACCTCCCCGGCGGTCCGGCAGCGCGTGCACGACGCGGTGGCGGAGGGGCGGCGGAGCCTGGTGCTCGACCTCGGCGAGGTGCGGTTCTGCGACTCCAGCGGGGTCGGGGTGCTCATCGCCGCCCGGCGTCTGATGCGCTCCTGCCAAGGGCGGCTGCGGCTGATCCTGCCCGCCCAGGGAGCGGTCGAGGGATCGCACGTCAACAGGGTGCTCGCCGCCCTCGGCGTGCGCCGCCTCTTCGAGGTCTACCCGGACCTGGCGAGCGCCACCGCGGAGACCGACTCGCTGTCGGCGTAGCCCGCCGGCCCGTGGGCCGGCCCGCGTCGCCGGCCGCCGACCCCGCGCCGCCGGTGCCACCCCGCGCCGCCCGGCGCCGGGGCCCGCCGGCATGCCCGGAGGTCCGGCGCGCCGGGAGAATCCGGCAGCCGGAGAACGGCGCGCTCCGACGGTCACCCGCGCGCCCGCGCCCCGTACCGGCACCGCCGCGGGCTCATCGGCCGCGTGGGAAACGGGCCCGTACGACGAAGCCGCCGTCCTCCGTCGGACGCGCCTCCAGCGTGCCCCCGAGGCTGTGCGCGCGCTCCCGCAGCCCCACCAGACCGTGGCCGCCGCCGGGCAGCCCGGGCGCCGGGACGGCCGAGTCGGCCGGCCCGTTGCGGACCTCGACCCGCAGCCCGCCGTCCGGCTCGTCCACCCGGACCCGCACCTTCGCCCCGGGCGCGTGCTTGCGGACGTTCGTCAGTGCCTCCTGAACGGTCCGGAAGGCGGCCCGTTCCACCGCCTCCGAGCGTTCGACCGCCGGGTCGTAGGCGTCCTCGTACGTGACGTCGAGCGCGCTCAGCTCCAGCAGCCGGGGCAGGTCCGCGAGCTTCGGCTGCGGCGTCAGCTCGTCGGTGTCCGCGCCCGCCGCCCGCAGAATGCCGACCATGTGGCGCAGTTCGTCCAGCGTGCGCACCGACAGCTCACGGATCGTCCGGGCCCCGGCGCGGGCCCGGGTGTCGGCCGTGCTGACCTGCACGGCGCCCGCCTGCAGGCTGATCAGGCTCACCTGGTGGGCGACGACGTCGTGCATCTCGCGGGCGAGCCGGGCGCGCTCGGTGGCGAGGACCCGGTCGGCCAGGAGCCGGTCCTCGCGGGCCCGGCTGCGCGTCAGTTCGTCGAGCCGCGCGTCCAGTTCGTGCCGGGTGCGGGCCAGGAGTCCGACCGCGATGGGCGCCGCCGCGATCACCACCGCGTTGACGGCGTCGAGGGCGAGCCCGCGCGGGTCGTGCACCGGCAGGTCGGACACCGGGTAGGGGAGGAAGTGGACGACGGCGAAGAGCAGGCCGGTGACGCCGAGGAGCCGCCGGTCGGGGCGGCGCACGGCCGCCACCGTGTAGAGCGCGATCAGCGGCGCGAACCAGATGTACCCGATGTAGAAGCCCGGCAGGACGGCCAGGAAGACCGTCACGGGGAAGCGGCGCCGCCACAGCAGCGCCGCGGCGGCCGCCAGGGAGAGCAGCAGGGCGGCCCCCGGCGTCACTCCGTTGACCAGGAGGGCGTCGGCGACGGCCAGCGCCGCGGGCGCGACGAGCGGGACCCAGGCCGGCCGGCTCCGCGCCCCGGGGTTCACCGGACGCCGTCCCCGGGCCGTGGCACGGGTACCAGCCCCGCGCGGTCCGCCACGATCGCCGCCTGGACCCGGTTGACCCCGCCGAGCTTGCCGAGGACCGCCCGGACGTGGTCCTTCACCGTGCTGGGGGCCAGGCCCATGCGCTCGGCGATCTGCGGGTTGGCCAGACCGGCGCCGACGTGGGCCAGCACCTCGCGCTCGCGCGGCGTCAGACCCCGTACCGCCTCGGCCGCCGAGGCCCCGGCGCCCGCCGCCAGATAGCCGCCGATCACGGTCCTGGTCACCCCGGGGTCGAGCACGCTCCCCCCGGCGGCGAGCGTCCGGACGGCTCGCACGAGCTGGTCCGGATCGGTGTCCTTGAGGAGGAAGCCGGCCGCCCCGCCGCGCAGCGCGGCGGCCAGGTACTCGTCGGCGTCGAACGTCGTGAGCATGGCGACGGCGGGCGGCTCCGGCGTGGCGCGCAGCGCGCGGAGCACGGTCAGCCCGGAGACGTCCGGCATCCGTACGTCGAGGAGGACGACGTCGGGCGCACTGGCGAGCACGGCCGCCACCGCGTCGCCGCCCCCGCAGTCCGCCACGACCTCGATGTCCCGGGCGGCGCCCAGGATCATCCGCAGCCCGGACCTGACCAGCTGCTCGTCGTCCACTACAGCGACACGGATCAACGCCGCTCCCTCGTCCCTTTCACACCGGGAGCCCCGCAGGCCACCCGGCACCTTCCAGCCTGCCGTACCGGCACGGGGAAAGCGGAATCCAATACTCCGACGGTCGGCCGGTCGCGCCGTGGCCCCGCGGCCCGGTCCGTCGGCCCGGTCCGTCGGCCGTGACGGCCGGCCGTGCCCGGTGAATTTCCCTCCCGGTCTGCCGTCCGGCAGAGTGCTGACCATGCTGCACCATGCCGGGCCCGGCCCCCGCACGCCGTCCCGCGCACGGTACGTCCGTATTCTGCCCGCGACCCTGGCCTGCGCGTTCCTGGCGACGGCCTGCGGCGGCGGCGGGGGCGGCCGAGACGACGACGCGCGCCCGCGCTCCGGAGGCGGGGTGGCCGTCTCCTACCGGGAGGCCGAGGGCGACGACGCGGAGCACCTGGCCTTCCTGCGCCGCCGACGGCTCGCCGAGCGCGTCGCCGAGGACCTGAACGCCACCCTCCGGCTGCCCCGGCGGATCGCGGTCGTCGGCCGCTCCTGCGCCGAGGACGACGTGCCGGAGTACGACCCGGAGACCCGCCGCGTCAGCCTCTGTTACGGCTACGTGGGCGAGGTCCGCGCGATGTTCCGCCAGGCCCGGGACCCGGACGTGCCCGGACGCACCGCCGGGGTGATCACCGAGACCCTGTACCACGAGGTCGCCCACGCCCTCATCGACCGGCTCGGCCTGCGCTTCACCGGGCGGGAGGAGGACGTCGCCGACCAGTTCGCCGCGTACCGCCTGCTCGCGCGCGGCGCCGAGGGCCGGGCCGCGCTGCGGGCCGCCGCGGACAACTACGCCCAGTACGCGGCGGACGACCCGGAGGAGGGCGACCCCAGCGACGAACACGCCCCCGACGCCGTCCGCAGCGCCAACTACCTCTGCTACCTCCACGGCTCCGCCACCGGCCGCGACCGCGAGCCCGCCGACGGCGGCCGGCTCACTCGGGAGCGGGCCGAACAGTGCGCGGACGAGTACCGCGCCCTGCGCCGGGGCTGGGACGCGCTGCTGGCGCCGTACGCGGTACGGGGCGGGGGCTGACGCGGGCGGCCGGGCGCGGCGGCGGGGCCGGCCGCGGCCCCCACGCGGGCCGGCCGGGCCTGGCCGGTCATGCCCGTACCGGACCGATCGCGCCCGTACGGGACCGGAATCCGGCGCCTACGGACCCGCTCACGCCCCTACCCCGCCCGTACGGGACGCGCGAGCCACGGCACCCACGCGCCGACCGGGCCGCGTACCGGCCGGGCCCCCGCGTACCCGACCGGGCGCGCGGACACGGGACCGGGGCGCCCGCCCCTCGGGTGAAGCCCGCAAAAGCCGCCGCCGCTCCCGCCCCAGCTCACCCGCACGGACGCCGCAAGGGCACCGGCGGCGCCGGACCCAGCGTCGTCGTGCCGGGCGCGGCCCGGTGGCCGAGGCCCGTGCGGTACGCGTTCAGCGCCGCCTCCGTGCGTCCGGTCCGCCGCAGCAGGTCCCCCAGCAACCGGCACAGGTCGGCCAGATCGCCGGCCGCCCCCGTGCGTTCCAGGAGCGAGAGGGCCGCGCAGTAGTGCTCCTCCGCCGAGTCGGTGTCGCCCCGCTCCTCGGCCATCAGCCCGAGCAGCCGGTGTGCCCCGCCCGCGTGGACGGCGCCCCGCTCGGGCCCCAGCGCGGACGGCGCCAGCAGCGGCGCGAGCAGCCCGGCGGCTTCGTCGGCCTTCCCGCGCCGCCGCAGCACGTCCGCGAGCTCCACCTCGACCTGCACGGTGAACAGCGGTGCCCGCTTGGCGGCCAGCATCGCGCGCGCCGTGCGGAGTTCGCGTTCGGCGGCGGCCAGCTGCCCGTCCTGGGCATGGACGTAACCGTGCGTCCGGTGGCAGTGCGCCAGCTCGACGCGCATCCGCCGGCTCCTGCACAGCTCCCGGGCCTCCGCCAGCACCGTGCCGGCCTCGGCGAACCGCCCCTCGACGACGAGCGTCCTGGCCACTCCCCGGAGCGCGCCCGCCACCAGCACCGGATCGTCCACCTGCTTCGTGAGCGCCAGCGCGAGCTCCGCCGCGCGCGCGGCCCGCGCGTACGCCCCGAGGTCGACGTACGGTGCGATGGCCGTCGTGTGCAGCGCGAGCAGCGCCCGCGCGTCCTGTGTCCCCGCGCCGCCGAGCTCGTCCAGCGCGGTCTCCAGCAGGTGGCAGCAGTACCGCAGTTCGCCCGCCAGCAGGTGAGCGGTGGCCCGCCCGCGGCGGGCGGGCGCGCGGCACGCCGGCGGTCCGTCCGCGAGCAGCAGCTCCGCCTCCGCGAAGTGGTCGCGCGCGTCGCCCAGTTCCCCGGACTCCAGGGCGCAGTCCCCGAGGCCGACGAGTGCCGCCGCCCGTTCGGGGAGGAGGCCGTGCCGGGCGGCCTCCTCCTGGAGTACGCGGAAGATCTCGGCGGCTTCCGCCGCCGTTCCCCAGTGCAAGACGTCCCGGGCCTCGGCGAGGCGCGGAGCGATGTCGTCCGGCTCGTGGGCCGGTATCCCCTTCGTACTGTTCTCGGCCACTTCAACCCCCCGGTACATGACGCCGTCGTCCAGGTGGCGGGTTGCGTCCGCACAGGGTCATCCATGCCCGGGGAGCGACGGCCGCACGGCGATCCGCCCTATTTCGCCAACTCCCTTTCCAGGGGCGTGCGGAATCGGGGCGTGACGCGTACGTCACCGATCCACGCCGTCAGCCGCGCCGCCTCGGCCTCGACGGCCGCGACCGCCTCCCGGCCCACGTCGGTCAGCAGCCGCCACACCACCTCACCGTCCGCGCGCTGGGCCCACCCGCCCACCACCCGGCCGTTCCACCAGACCGTGGGGCCCGCGTTCCCGGCGCGGTCGAAGAGGGCCGGGACGTGCTCGGGCGACAGGTACCAGTCGCGGTGGCGCCAGCCCATCGTCGTCGGATCCAGGCCGGGCAGCAGGGCGGCCCACGGTTCGACCGGCGGAATCTCCTCCTCCACCTGGCCGGGCAGCGCGCGGCCGGGTCCGGCCGCCAGTTCCACGTCCACCGCGCCCGCGTCGGCGAGGGCCTTCCGGGTGTCCCCGAGCGACCAGCCGGTCCACCACTTGAGGTCCGCCTCGGTCGCGGGCCCGAACGAGTCGAGCCAGCGGCGCGCCAGTTCGGCCTTGGACTCCCGTACGGGCGGCTCGGGCAGCGGCTCCACGGCGGCCCAGGGGAACATGCTGCTCGTCCAGGAGCCGCGTGGCCGCGCGCGGCGGATGTGGCCGTCGGCGGCCAGCAACCGGAGCACCCGGCTGCCGACGCTCTGCCGCGCGGCGTAGGGCTTGTCGGGGGATCTCAGCATCGTCTCCCGCAGGGCGGGCACGTCCTTGTTCAGCTCGGCCGTCGTCGCCTCGCCGCGGGCCGCGAGCGCGTCGAGGGCGGCGCGCTCCGTGGCGGCGAGCCGCTCCTCGTCCCAGTGCGCGCCCTCTTCGACGTCCTCCCGCAGGTGCTTCAGCAGTTGGGCGCGCTCCCGGACGGCGATCGCGCGTGCGGTCGACGAGTTGACGTACGGGGCGAGGCCGGTGGTGACGGCGAAGATGGTGCGCCGCATGGAGAGCAGCTTGACCAGCGTGACGTCCCGGTACAGCGCCCGGTCCACCTCGTCCGCCGACGGCTCCGCCAGCCGGGCGCAGGCGGAGAGGTAGACGGTCGCCGGGTCCGTCGCGTGGAGGGCCACGACGGCGTCGGCGACCTCCTCGGCCGAACCGGCCCGGTGCGCGGGCGCCAGGAGATGCCGGCGTCCGATACGGGCGCGGCGCTGATCGTCGGTGAAGCGGGGGCGGCTGTCGCTGCTCATGGTGGGAGCGTAAGGGGCATGTAGGTCGGAGACTGACCTACTGGCGCGGGCGACCTGGGGCGTGGCCCGGATCCGCTCCGGGGTGATGGTCCGGGTGATCCCTGACCCGGAATCAGGGGCGGATCGGGGCTCTCCCGGATGGGCCGGGGGGCCGTGCGCCGGAAGACTGGGGGCATGCAGACGACGAGGACGAGACGCACCCACGGCCGGCCGCCGGACCGTATGCGGGACTCCACCGCCCCGCCCGAGCGGAGTCCGGAGTCGGAACGGCGCGCGCCCGATCCGATACGCGCGGCCCCGCTCACCCCGCGGCGCGCCGGACTCTGACGCGTCGGCGGCCGGCGGCGGGCCGGTGCCAGGGGAGACGACGGGCCGACGAGAGGGGCGGTTGTCACGCCAGGACGTTTCGCCACGGCCGTCAGGGCAGTGCGGCGAACCCATGGGACCACCACGTGGGGCAAGATGTTGCCCATGGGGAGTTTCGCTGCACACGACGGCGTGATCGCGGGGCGCTATCGGCTGGGGCGGCGGATCGGGCGCGGTGGCATGGGCACGGTCTGGCGTGCCACCGACGAGCTGCTGGGCCGCGAGGTGGCGGTCAAGGAGCTGCACACGGACGACGCCGCGTCCGTCGGGGCCGCCTTGTCGTCGCAGGAGCGCACGCTGCGCGAGGCCCGGGCGGTGGCCCTCATCAAGCATCCGAACGTGATCGTGCTGCACGACATCGTGGAGCAGGACGGCCGGCCCTGGATCGTCATGGAGCTGGTGGACGGCCGTTCGCTGTCCGACCGGCTGGCGGCGGACGGCCCGGTGGACGCCCGGGAGGCGGCCCGGATCGGGCTGGCCATGCTGGGCGCGCTGCGGGCCGCCCACGAGCGGGGCGTCCTCCACCGCGACATCAAGCCGCCGAACGTCCTCTTGGAGGCGGGCAGCGGGCGTGTGGTGCTCACGGACTTCGGCATCGCCCAGGTCTCGGGCGCCACGACGATCACCGAGACCGGGGCGTTCGTCGGCTCGCCCGAGTACACCGCGCCCGAGCGGATGGCCGGCGGCCAGGCGGGCCCGGAGTCGGACCTGTGGTCGCTGGGGGTGCTGCTCTGCACGGTGCTCAGCGGCGAATCGCCGTTCCACCGCGATTCGCTGGGCGGCATCCTGCACGCGGTGGTCTACGACGAGATCCGGCCGCCGGAGTCCGCCGGACCGCTGCTGCCGGTCGTCCGCGGGCTGCTGGAGCGCGACCCGGCCCGGCGCATGGGCAGCGACGAGGCCGAACGGCTGCTGCGCGGCTACCTGGAGACCGGCCGTACCCCGGCGCCCTCCCTGCACTACACGCCCACGCAACGCAGCGTCCCCACCCCGGCGCCCGCTTCACCCGCCTCGTCCGCCGCCACTGCCGCGTCCGCCACCTCCGCCTCGGAGGCGTCGCGCGCCCCGGCGGCACCGCCCGCCGACCCGCGAACACCGTCCCCTCCCGCGACGTCCGCTTCCCCCACTTCCCCCG
>NZ_JBPQTX010000219.1:0-12340 GCF_051386555.1 Streptomyces sp. URMC 126 | reverse complement strand
GCCCTCGACCACCCGTTCCCCCACATATTCCTGCCCCCGCATATCGCACCACGCGGGAACATCGAGCCGCGCAGCCTCGTCATCGGACAGCACGGTGACCAGCCCACCCACCGACACCCGGTCGAACACCTTCGCCAGCTCGATCACCGGAATCGGACACCGCTTCCCGAGCGCGTCGACGACGACCTCCGCCTCCCCGGCAGCGGGGGCCGGCGCCTCCGAAGGTGCCCCGAGGTGCCGGCGCACACCGTCCACCACCCCGGGCAGGACGTCCAGGAACCGCTCCACATCCGCCCCGTCCACACCCCGCGGCAGCGAAACCCGCACGTTCCCTTCCGAGAGCACCCCCATCGCCCGCAGCACATGGCTCGGCTCCAGCGTGCTCGACGTGCAGGACGAGCCGGAGGAGACCGAGAAGCCCTCGCGGTCGAGGGCGTGGAGGAGGGCCTCGCCGTCGACGTAGAGGCAGGAGAAGGTGACGATGTGGGGGAGCCGGCGGGACGGGTGGCCGACGACCTCGACGTCGGGGACGAGGGCGGGGACGCGGGCGCGGATCCGGTCGACGAGGGCCCGCAGCCGGGCCGCCTCGGCGTCGGCCTCCGCGCGGACGGCCCGCAGCGAGGCCGCCGCCGCGACGATCGCGGGCAGATCGGGGAAGCCGGGCGCGCGGCCCGCCTCCCGTTCGTCCACCGGGCCGCGCGGGGAGAAGCGCGTGCCCTTGCGGACGGCGAGCAGGCCGACGCCCGCCGGGCCGCCCCACTTGTGCGCGCTCGCGGTCAGCAGCGACCAGCCCTCCGGGACCGGGCCCCAGCCGAGCGACTGGGCCGCGTCCACCAGCAGCGGCACCCCCGCCGCCCGGCACACCACGGCGACCTCGGCCACCGGCTGTTCCGTACCGGTCTCATGGTTGGCGGACTGGAGGGCGGCCAGCGCCGTGTCGGGGCGCAGCGCCGCCGCGTACTCGGCGGGGTCGACGAGGCCGGTCCGGTCGACCGCCACCCGGGTGACGCTCCCGCCGTCCGCCTCCAGGGCGTCGGCCGCGTGGAGCACGGCGGAGTGCTCGACCGAGGACACCACCAGATGGCGGCCGGTCCGGCGGCGGCCGCCGAGCGCGCCGGCGATGCCGTCGTGCAGCGCCCGGGTACCCGAAGGGGTGAACGAGAGTTCGTCGGGGCGACAGCCGACCGCCTCGGCGGCGGTCTCCCGGGCCGCGTCGAGCAGCATCCGGGCCCGCCGGCCCTCCCGGTGGAGCCGGGCGGGGTCGGCCCAGCCCTCGTCGAGGGCGGCGAGCAGGGCCTGACGGGCGACGGGGTGCGGGGGAGCGGCGGAGGCGGCGTCGAAGTAGGGCACGGCACCGAACCTAGCGCGCGTCCCGCCGCCGCGCGGGCCAGGGCTGACGCCCTCCCAGATCCCTCTCGGATCCTGCCCGGAGCCGGTCGTTCCATCCCTTCGGTGGGTCTTGGCCCGGCCCCCCGGCGCGTTGGGCACCCTCCCCGCGCGACCCCAAATAGCGTCCAGTAGGGTTTGGTCCGCATAAACATCCAAACCCTGCCCGCAGCGGGCCGGCGACCGACCGAGACGGCCGCAGCCGGCCGCGCGGGCGAGACTCTCGGGAAGGCGCTACGTGAGTCCCAACGGCTCCGACCGCTCGTCGCGGCGCCCGGTGCGGCGGAAGCTGCTGCAGGCGCTGGCCGCGGGCGCTGTTCTGGCGACCGCCACCGGTTGCACATCGAAGGACTTTCCCCGCCTCGGAATGCCCACTCCCGTCACGGAGGAGGCGCCGCGGATCCTCTCCCTGTGGCAGGGCTCGTGGGCCGCGGCCCTCGCGGTCGGTGTCCTGGTGTGGGGCCTGATCATCTGGAGCGTCATCTTCCACCGGCGGAGCCGGAGCAAGATCGAGGTTCCCACCCAGACCCGGTACAACATGCCTCTCGAGGCCCTGTACACCGTGGTCCCGATCCTCATCGTCTCGGTGCTCTTCTACTTCACGGCCCGTGACGAGAACAAGCTCATCGCCAACCCGGACAAGCCGAAGCACGTCGTGAACGTGATCGGCTTCCAGTGGAACTGGGCCTTCAACTACATGGAGACCGCCCAGGGCCAGAAGCCGGGCAAGGCGCTGCGCGGCATCAAGGAGCTCGACGCCATCCCCGACCGGTACCTGAAGAAGGCTCCGGCGGACGCGGCGGGCGTCTACGACACCGGCATCCCGGGCACGCGGAACCCGCAGAACGGCATGCCCGGTCCCACGCTGTGGCTCCCCAAGGGAGAGACGGTCGAGTTCATCCTGACCTCGCGGGACGTCAACCACTCCTTCTGGGTGCTGCCGTTCCTGATGAAGCAGGACGTCATTCCGGGCCACACCAACAGCTTCACGGTGACCCCCAACCGGGAGGGCACCTTCCGGGGCAAGTGCGCCGAGCTCTGTGGGCAGGACCACTCGCGGATGCTCTTCAACGTCAAGGTCGTCTCTCCTGAGCGGTACCAGAAGCACCTCAAGGAGCTGGCCGAGAAGGGCCAGACCGGCTACCTGCCGGCGGGCATCGCGCAGACGGATCACGCGAAGAACGCGGAGACCAAGAACAAGTGAGCATCCTCAACGAACCCCAGGGTGCCGCCGCATCAGCCCCGGCAGCACCGCCTGTTCGCGCCAAGACGCCAGGCAACCAGGTGATCAAGTGGCTGACCACCACCGACCACAAGACGATCGGGACCCTGTACCTGGTCACGTCGTTCGTGTTCTTCTGCATCGGCGGCGTCATGGCGCTGCTGATGCGCGCCGAACTCGCTCGCCCCGGCACGCAGATCATGTCGAACGAGCAGTTCAACCAGGCGTTCACGATGCACGGCACGATCATGCTGCTGATGTTCGCGACGCCGCTGTTCGCCGGCTTCGCGAACTGGATCATGCCGCTGCAGATCGGCGCGCCCGACGTGGCGTTCCCGCGGCTGAACATGTTCGCCTACTGGCTCTACCTGTTCGGCTCGCTGATCGCGGTCGCCGGCTTCCTCACCCCGCAGGGTGCGGCCGACTTCGGCTGGTTCGCCTACGCGCCGCTGACCGACAGCGCCCACTCCCCGGGCGTCGGCGGTGACCTGTGGATCATGGGTCTGGCCTTCTCCGGCTTCGGTACGATCCTCGGCTCGGTCAACTTCATCACCACGATCATCTGCATGCGCGCGCCCGGCATGACGATGTTCCGTATGCCGATCTTCACCTGGAACGTCCTGCTGACCGGTGTCCTGGTCCTGCTGGCCTTCCCGGTGCTGGCCGCCGCGCTCTTCGCGCTGGAGGCGGACCGCAAGTTCGGGGCCCACATCTTCGACGCGGCCAACGGCGGCGCCCTGCTGTGGCAGCACCTCTTCTGGTTCTTCGGCCACCCCGAGGTCTACATCATCGCCCTGCCGTTCTTCGGCATCATCTCCGAGGTCATCCCGGTCTTCTCCCGCAAGCCGATGTTCGGTTACTGGGGCCTGATCGCGGCGACCATCTCCATCGCCGGTCTCTCGGTGACGGTGTGGGCGCACCACATGTACGTGACCGGTGGCGTGCTGCTGCCGTTCTTCTCCTTCATGACCTTCCTGATCGCGGTCCCGACCGGTGTGAAGTTCTTCAACTGGATCGGCACCATGTGGAAGGGCTCGCTGTCCTTCGAGACCCCGATGCTCTGGGCCGTCGGCTTCCTGATCACCTTCACCTTCGGTGGTCTGACCGGCGTCATCCTGGCCTCGCCCCCGATGGACTTCCACGTCTCCGACTCGTACTTCGTCGTCGCGCACTTCCACTACGTCATCTTCGGCACCGTGGTGTTCGCGATGTTCGCCGGATTCCACTTCTGGTGGCCGAAGTTCACCGGCAAGATGCTGGACGAGCGGCTCGGCAAGATCACCTTCTGGACGCTGTTCGTGGGCTTCCACGGCACGTTCCTGGTCCAGCACTGGCTGGGCGCGGAGGGCATGCCCCGCCGGTACGCCGACTACCTGGCGGCCGACGGCTGGACCACGCTGAACACCATCTCCACCATCAGCTCGTTCCTGCTCGGCCTGTCGATCCTGCCGTTCTTCTACAACGTCTGGAAGACCGCCAAGTACGGCAAGAAGGTCGAGGTCGACGACCCGTGGGGTTACGGCCGCTCCCTGGAGTGGGCGACCTCCTGCCCGCCGCCGCGGCACAACTTCCTCACGCTGCCCCGCATCCGCTCCGAATCCCCGGCGTTCGACCTGCACCACCCGGAGATCGCGGCGCTGGAGCTGGAGGAGAACCTCGCTGACAAGGCCCTCGTGGGTGGCAAGGAGGCCGGCAAGTGAAGATCCAAGGCCGGATGTTCATCTGGCTCTCCGTCTTCATCCTGGCCATGGCCGTCGTCTACGGCGTGTGGTCGAAGGAGCCGGCGGGCACGACCGCGCTGTTCCTCGCCTTCGGCCTGTGCATCATGGTCGGCTACTACCTGGCGTTCACCGCGCGCCGGGTGGACGCCGGGGCGCAGGACAACAAGAACGCGGACGTCGCGGACGACGCCGGTGAGCTGGGCTTCTTCGCCCCGCACAGCTGGCAGCCGCTGTCCCTGGCGGTCGGTGGCGCCCTCGCCTTCGCGGCGATCGCGATCGGCTGGTGGCTGATGTACTTCTCCGCCCCGCTGATCATGGTCGGCCTCTTCGGCTGGGTGTTCGAGTTCTACCGCGGCGAGAACCAGAACCAGTAGGTTCCGCGTCGCGAACGGGCCGGGCCCCGCACACCACTCGGTGTGCGGGGCCCGGCCTTTCGCCGTGGCGCCGGAAGCCCCCACCCGTTTGCACCGCCCCGGGGGCCGAACGGGACGGTTCTTCCTACGGTGTGACCATGAGCCACTCTCCTCGACGCCGCACGGTGCTCGGCGGCGCGCTGCTGCTGGTCCCCCTGGCGCTGGGGGGCACCGGGTGCAGCTCGTCCAACCCGCTGGCCGACACGCCGTACGACGCCACCGGCCAGGTCGTGCTGAAGGGCGCCGAGGACGGCCGCAAGGTCGATCCGAGCGTGCCCCTGGAGGTGACCGCCACCGGCGACGACCGCATCACCGACGTCATCGCCACCGACGCCGCCGGCCGGTACGTGGGCGGCGAACTCGCCCCCGACGGCTCGTCCTGGCACAGCACCGGCTCCCTCGCGGCCGGCGCGCACTACACGGTGCGGGTGAGCACGGAGGACGACAACGGGGCCCAGGGCCGCCGTACGATCGGTTTCGACACCGGCCCGGCCACCCGGCTGCTGACCGTCGCGTTCGGCCCCAAGAGCGGCACCTACGGCGTCGGACAGCCCATCACCGCCGAGCTCAGCACCCCCGTCCAGACCCCCGCCGCGCGGGCCGTCGTCGAACGCACCCTGCGGGTGGAGTCGCGGCCCGCCGTCCAGGGCTCCTGGTACTGGGTGAACAACCGGGTCCTGCACTACCGGCCCAAGGAGTACTGGCCCGCCCACGCCTCCATCGACGTCCGCGCCACCCTCGACGGCATCAAGGTCGGCGGCGGCATGTACGGCGGCCCGTCCAAGCCGCTGCACCTCGACACCGGCGACCGGGTGGAGGCCGTCACCGACGCCGCGGGCCACTACATGACGGTGCTGAAGAACGGCCAGGAGATCCGCTCCATCCCCGTCACCACCGGCAAACCCGGCTACGACACGCGCAACGGGGTCAAGGTGATCCTGGGCCAGGAATCCTTCGTACGGATGCGCGGGGACACCATCGGCATCGCCGAGGGCAGCGCCGACTCCTACGACCTGCCCGTCTACTGGGCCACCCGGGTGACGTGGAGCGGCGAATACGTGCACGCCGCGCCCTGGTCCGTGGGCTCGCAGGGCGCCGACAACGTCAGCCACGGCTGCACCGGCATGTCCACCGAGAACGCCAAGTGGTTCTTCGACACGGTCCGGGTGGGCGACATCGTCAAGGTCGTCGGCAGCGCCGGCGCCACCATGACGCCCTTCGACAACGGCTTCGGCGACTGGAACCTGTCCTGGGAGGACTGGCGCAAGGGCAGCGCCCTGAACGCCGGGACGCGGGAGGGGGCCACCCCGGCCGACGCGGCCCGGCTGCGGCCCCGCGTCTGACCGGGCCGCCCCCGGCGCGTACGGTCGCTCAGGCGCCCGCGGCGACCCGTCCCCTGAGCAGCCCGGCCAGCGCGTCGGCGAAGGCCACCGGGTCCACCGGGTGGGTCACCGCCGCGTCCGCCCGGCTCCAGGTGGCCAGCCAGGCGTCCTGCGGCCGGCCCATCAGCAGCAGCACCGGCGGGCACTGGAACACCTCGTCCTTGAGCTGCCGGCAGACGCCCATACCGCCCGCGGGGGCCGTCTCGCCGTCCAGGACGCAGAGGTCGACCCGGTGGTCCGCCAGCGTCCGCAGCACCGCGGGAAGGGTGGCGCACTCCAGGTACTCCACCGGGGGCAGGTCCGCCGCCGGGCGCCGGCCGCCGGCCAGCCGCACCTGTTCGCGGGTGCGCGCGTCGTCGCTGTAGACCAGCACCGTGGCCGTCGGCTGCATCGTTACCTCCACGCTCATGACTGGGATGTCTCGGGCACAGCTGTGGAACGAGGGGACCGCTGGCGCGGATGCTACTCCGCGGGAGGGGCCCGGGAGCACCCGGAAGGAGGAAACGACCGGGCCGACGGCCCGTCACCGGCGCCCGGGACACGGTGGGTGAAGTCCGGCGGAAGGGTTCCTTCCCCCCTTCGGGGGACGGGACGACGGCTCCTCGCACGGTCACCGCCGTCCGCCACCGGCCGTCGTATTCGGCCGTACGAGCAGGGCACACGTCCTTGACACACCGAACGGCACCCCCCGGAGTGAGCGCGAGATAAGCGACCGACATAATGTCGGTCGTGGCGACAGCAACAGCAGTAGATACCGGGCACGCGCACCCCTCGGTCAACCGACCGAACCTCACCAGCGTCGGAACCATCATCTGGCTGAGTTCCGAGCTGATGTTCTTCGCGGCCCTCTTCGCGATGTACTTCACCCTGCGATCGGTGACCGGCACCGACCACTGGTCGGACATGGCGTCGCATCTGAACGTCCCGTTCTCGGCGGCGAACACCACGATCCTGGTGCTCTCCTCGCTGACCTGTCAGCTCGGCGTGTTCGCGGCCGAGCGCGGTGACGTGAAGAAGCTGCGCACCTGGTTCGTGATCACCTTCGTGATGGGTGCCATCTTCATCGGTGGCCAGATCTTCGAGTACACCGACCTGGTCAAGGAGGCGGGCCTCTCGCTGTCTTCCGACGCGTACGGCTCGGCCTTCTACCTGACGACCGGCTTCCACGGCCTGCACGTGACGGGCGGACTCATCGCCTTCCTGCTGGTCCTGGGCAGGACGTACGCGGCCAAGAGGTTCACCCACCACCAGGCGACGGCGGCCATCGTCGTCTCCTACTACTGGCACTTCGTCGACGTGGTGTGGATCGGCCTCTTCGCCACGATCTACTTGATCAAGTAATCGGTCCCGTCCCGCACCGGACCAACAGTCCAGCATCGACGCAGAAGATCCTGACACCGGGGTAATCCGTGAAAAAGCTCTCCGCACGACGACGCCATCCGCTGGCGGCGGTCGTCGTCCTACTCTTCGCGCTGGCGGTAACCGGGGGGCTGTACGCCGCGTTCGCGCCGGCCGAGTCGGCCAAGGCCGATGACACCGCCCAGTCCCTTGCCATCGAGGAGGGCAAGAAGCTCTACGCCGTCGGCTGTGCCAGCTGCCACGGCACCGGCGCTCAGGGCACCTCCGACGGTCCGAGCCTGGTCGGCGTGGGTTCCGCGGCCGTGGACTTCCAGGTCCGCACCGGCCGTATGCCGATGCAGCAGCAGGGTGCCCAGGCGCCCCGCAAGAAGCCCGTCTACACGCAGGCGCAGACCGACCAGCTCGCCGCGTACATCGCCTCGCTGGGCGCGGGCCCGTCGGTTCCCTCGAAGGACCAGTACAGCCCCGACGGCGGCGACGTCGCCAAGGGCGGCGAACTGTTCCGTACGAACTGCGCCCAGTGCCACAACTTCACGGGCAAGGGCGGCGCGCTGTCGAACGGCAAGTTCGCGCCCAGCCTGGAGGACGTCGACCCCAAGCACATCTACGAGGCCATGCAGACCGGCCCGCAGAACATGCCGTCCTTCCCCGACACCACGATGTCCCAGAAGAACAAGAAGGACATCATCGCGTACCTCGACGAGGTCAACACCAGCAAGTCGGAGAGCCCGGGCGGCCTCAACCTGGGCGGGCTCGGCCCGGTCAGTGAGGGTCTGTTCGGGTGGATCTTCGGCCTCGGCGCGCTGATCGCCCTCGCCATCTGGGTCGCCGCCCGGACCGCAAAGGCCAAGAAGTCATGAGTAGCCAAGACATTCCAGAAGAGACCCTGCCGAGCAAGCAGGGCGACACGCGCGAGGGCGCGGTGACGGTCAAGGGCGACCCCTTCGCCGACCCGGGCCTGCCGCCGCACGAGCACCGCATCCAGGACATCGACGAGCGGGCCGCCAAGCGCTCCGAGCGCGCCGTGGCGTTCATGTTCACGCTGTCCATGCTGGCGACGGTCGGTTTCATCGCCGCCTACCTGGCCATCCCGATCGACAAGAACATCTACGTGTTCCCGCTCGGGCATGTCAGCGCCATGAACTTCACGCTGGGGCTCACCCTCGGCGTGGCCCTGTTCTGCATCGGCGCCGGCGCCGTCCACTGGGCGCGGACCCTGATGTCCGACGTCGAGCACATCGACGAGCGCCACCCGATCCAGGCGTCCCCCGAGGTCAAGGCCAAGGTCATGGCCGACTTCGCGGACGGTGCCGCCGAGTCGGCGATGGGCCGCCGCCCGCTGATCCGCAACACGATGTTCGGCGCCCTGGCGCTGATGCCGCTGTCCGCGCTGTTCCTCTTCGGCGGCATGGGCCCCAAGCCGGGCACCAAGCTCCGCAAGACCAAGTGGGCGGCCGGCAAGATGCTGGTCAACCAGAACACGATGCAGCCCCTGCGTCCCGAGGACGTCCAGGTCGGCTCCCTCACCTTCGCCATGCCGCAGGGCATGTCGGAGGAGGACCACGACTTCCAGAACCAGATCGCCAAGGCCGCCCTGATGATCGTCCGGCTCCGTCCGGAGGACATCAAGGACAAGAAGGAACTGGACTGGTCGGTCGACGGCATCGTCGCGTTCTCCAAGATCTGCACGCACGTGGGCTGCCCGATCAGCCTCTACGAGCAGCAGACCCACCACGTGCTCTGCCCGTGCCACCAGTCCACCTTCGACCTCTCGGACGGCGGTCGCGTGGTCTTCGGTCCGGCCGGGCACGCCCTTCCGCAGCTGCGGATCAAGGTCAATGACAAGGGCTACCTCGAGGCGATGGGCGACTTCGCCGAGCCCGTCGGTCCTGCCTTCTGGGAGCGCGGATGAGTACTGCAGACACCACGGCGGCCGGCAAGGCCGGCCGCAAGGCACCCGCCGGTGAGCGGGTCGCCGACTGGGCCGACGGCCGGCTGGGCATCTACAGCCTGGCCAAGGCCAACATGCGGAAGATCTTCCCGGACCACTGGTCCTTCATGCTGGGCGAGGTCTGCCTCTACAGCTTCCTGATCATCATCCTCACGGGTGTGTATCTGACGCTGTTCTTCCACCCGAGCATGAACGAGGTCGTCTACCACGGCTCCTACGTCCCGCTCCAGGGACAGCGGATGTCCGAGGCGTTCTCCTCGACGCTGCACATCAGCTTCGACGTCCGCGGTGGTCTGCTCATCCGGCAGATCCACCACTGGGCCGCGCTGATCTTCCTCGCCGGCATGTTCGTGCACATGATGCGCGTCTTCTTCACCGGCGCGTTCCGCAAGCCGCGTGAGATCAACTGGCTGTTCGGCTTCCTGCTGTTCGTCCTCGGCATGTTCACCGGTTTCACCGGTTACTCGCTGCCGGACGACCTGCTCTCCGGCACCGGTGTCCGCTTCGTGGACGGCGCGATCCTGTCCGTGCCGCTGATCGGCACGTACCTGTCGATGCTGATCTTCGGCGGGGAGTTCCCCGGCGGGGACTTCGTGGCGCGGTTCTACTCGGTCCACATCCTGCTGCTGCCGGGCATCATGCTCGGTCTCGTGGTGGCCCACCTGATCCTGGTCATCTACCACAAGCACACGCAGTACCCCGGCCCCGGCCGCACCGAGAAGAACGTCGTCGGCATGCCGCTGCTGCCGGTCTACATGGCGAAGGCGGGAGGCTTCTTCTTCCTGGTCTTCGGTGCCATCGCGGCCATCGCGGCGATCGCCACGATCAACCCCATCTGGGAGATCGGCCCCTACCGGCCGGACCAGGTGTCCACCGGCGCCCAGCCCGACTGGTACATGGGCTTCGCCGAGGGTCTGATCCGTGTCATGCCGGGCTGGGAGATCAACATCTGGGGCCACACCCTGGTCCTGGGCGTCTTCATCCCGCTGGTCATCTTCCCGCTGGTGCTCGTCGCCATCGCCGTCTGGCCGTTCCTGGAGTCCTGGGCGACCGGCGACAAGCGGGAGCACCACCTGCTGGACCGCCCGCGCAACGCCCCGACCCGGACCGCCTTCGGTACGGCCTGGATCGCCGCGTACTTCGTGATGCTGATCGGTGGTGGAAACGACCTCTGGGCCACCCACTTCCACCTGTCGCTCAACGCCATCACCTGGTTCGTCCGCATCGGCTTCTTCGTGATCCCCGTGCTGACGTTCATCGCCACCCGCCGGATCTGCATGGGTCTCCAGCGGCGCGACCGGGAGAAGGTGCTGCACGGCCGCGAGTCGGGCATCATCAAGCGCCTGCCGCACGGTGAGTTCGTGGAGGTCCACGAGCCGCTCACGCAGGAGCAGCTGCACACGCTCACCGCGCACGAGCAGCCGAAGCCGCTGGAGCTGGAGCCCGAGGTCGACGAGAACGGCGTCGCCCGCAAGGCGTCGGCGACCCAGAAGCTGAAGGTGCGACTCTCCAAGAGCATGTACGGGGAGGACAAGTTCGTCCCCAAGGCCACCGCGGAGGAGTACCAGGAGATCACGAGCGGCCACGGCCACCACTGATCCCCTGAGCCCCTCTCACTGATCACAGCTGATCGCCACGGCGAGAGCCCCGTCCAGCGCATGGACGGGGCTCTTCGTCGTCCCGGGACCTGGTTAGGCTGATCCCCTACCCCGCGCGGACAGGAACCCGCGGCCGGGCACCGGATCGACCACCAGGAGCGTGGACCATGAACGTTGCGACCCCGACAGGCGGCGACGGCACGGTGTCCCGGTCCTGGCCCGGCATCCTGGAGGCCCTGCTCGGCGGACGGGACCTGGGCGCGGACGACACCGCCTGGGCCATGGACCGCATCATGCGCGGCGCCGCCACGGACGCCCAGATCGCCGGCTTCGCGGTGGCCCTGCGGGCCAAGGGCGAGACGGTCGCCGAGATCTCCGGCCTGGTCCGGGCGATGTACGCGCACGCCAACCTCATCGAGGTGCCCGGCCCCAGCGTGGACATCGTGGGCACGGGCGGCGACGGCGCCAAGACCGTGAACATCTCCACGATGTCGTCGATCGTCGTCGCGGGGACGGGCGTGAAGGTCGTCAAGCACGGCAACCGCGCCGCGTCCTCCGCCAGCGGCGCCTCCGACGTCCTGGAGAAGCTGGGCGTCAACCTCGACCTCTCCCCGGAGCGGGTGGTGGACGTCGCCCGCGAGGCCGGCATCACCTTCTGCTTCGCCGTGAAGTTCCACCCCGCGCTGCGGCACGTCGCCGCCGCCCGCCGCGAACTGGGCGTCCGCACCACCTTCAACGTCCTCGGCCCGCTCACCAACCCGGCCCGCGTCCGGGCCCAGGCGACCGGCGTCGCCGACGCCCGGATGGCCCCCATCCTGGCCGGCGTCCTCGCCGAACGGGGCTCGTCCGCGCTGGTCTTCCGGGGCGACGACGGCCTGGACGAGCTGACGACCACCGCTACGTCGCGGGTGTGGGTCGTCCGGGACGGTGAGGTGCGGGAGGAGCACTTCGACCCGCGCGACGTGGGGATCGAGCTGGTGCCGGTGGAGGCGCTGCGGGGCGCTGACGCTTCGTACAACGCGGATGTGGCGCGGCGGGTGCTCGCGGGGGAGACCGGGCCGGTGCGGGACGCTGTGCTGTTGAACTCGGCGGCTGCGTTGGCGGCTCTGGAGCCTGCCTCCGACGAGCCGCTCGTCGCGCGGATCGCGGCGGGGATGGCGCGGGCCGCGGAGTCGATCGACTCGGGGGCGGCTCGGGCGGCTTTGGAGCGGTGGGTGCGGGTCAGTAACGGGTAGGGGGTGCGCCTGCGGCGGGCTGGTGCCCCGGTCCCGCCCTTTCACCGTTTCTCGGGGGGGCGAGCCCCCGCAC
>NZ_JBPQTX010000218.1:0-12364 GCF_051386555.1 Streptomyces sp. URMC 126 | reverse complement strand
CGTCCCGCCCGCCCGTCAAGGCAGCGTGATCCCCAGATCCCACCCGTCGTGCGCCCGCGTGCACAGGCAAGCCCGCTCGGCGTCCACCGGCAGCGCCCCGACCGCGTCGAAGAGCACGCCGCGCAGCCGTTCCACGTTCTCCGCGAACACCCGCAGCACCTCCTCGTGCGTGACGCCGTCGCCCGTCTCCGCTCCCGCGTCCAGGTCCGTGACCAGCGACATCGACGTGTAGCAGAGCCCCAGCTCACGGGCGAGCGCCGCCTCCGGGTGCCCGGTCATGCCGACCACCGACCAGCCCTGCGCCGCATGCCAGCGCGACTCCGCCCGGGTGGAGAAGCGCGGGCCCTCGATCACGACCATCGTTCCGCCGTCCACCGGCTCCCAGCCGCGGCCGCGCGCCGCCGCGAGGGCCACCGCGCGTCCGGTGGGGCAGTAGGGGTCGGCGAAGCTGAGGTGGACGACCTCGGGGACGGTGCCGTCGGGGAGGCGCTCCCCGTCGAAGTAGGTCTGGGCACGGGATTTCGTCCGGTCGACGAGCTGGTCGGGCACCAGGAGCGTGCCGGGCCCGTACTCCGGCCGCAGCCCGCCCACCGCGCACGGGCCGAGGACCTGGCGGACGCCCACCGAGCGCAGGGCCCACAGGTTGGCCCGGTAGTTGATGCGGTGCGGCGGCAGGTGGTGGCTCCGCCCGTGCCGGGGGAGGAAGGCGACCCGGCGGCCCGCCACCTCGCCGAGGAACAGGGAGTCGCTCGGGGCGCCGTAGGGCGTCTCGACGGTGATCTCGGTCACGTCGTCGAGGAAGGAGTAGAACCCCGAGCCCCCGATGACGCCTATCTCCGCCTGGGCCCCGGCCTGCTCCGGCACGCGCTCCGCGGCCCGCGGTTCGACTCGCGGCTCGGTCGCCACATCGGTTTCGAGGCCGGGCGTGGGGGCCGTGCCGATGGTTTCGGCCGTCTCGGCCATGCTCGTGTTGACCATGCCGTCACCCTAGCCGCGCGCCCCGCGCGCGAACCGGGCCCCGGCGGAACCGCGGCCGATCCGGGCGTGCCCGTCCCTGCCGCGAAGCAGCACGGAGTCCGCCGCCCCGCGCGGGGGGCGACGGACTCCGTGTGAGCTGTTCGGTTGAGTGAGTGCCTCAGGCGGCCGACGACGCGGTGGTCGTGGAACCGCTGCCCGACGAGGACGAGCCGCTCGTCGAGGCCGAGGAGGACGCCGTGGACGACGTCTTCGAGGACGAAGACGAGGACGACGCCGGCGTGCTGCTGGACGACGAGCCGCGGCTGTCGTTCCGGTAGAAGCCGGAGCCCTTGAACACGATGCCGACGGCGGAGAACACCTTCTTCAGGCGTCCGTCGCAGCTGGGGCAGACGGTCAACGCGTCGTCGGTGAACTTCTGCACCGCCTCAAGGCCCTCGCCGCACTCGGTGCACTGGTACTGGTAAGTCGGCACTTCTCCTCCTGGCACTCTCACTCAATGAGTGCTAACGATGCTCCATAGTGCAGTATTCCCGCGCGTCAGTCCACCGAGACGGGCTCGCGGTGACCGACCCCACGCCCGACGATCCGCGACGCGGTGGCCTCCGGGGTGAGCCGGCCGCGCAGTGCCAGCAGCAGCACCAGTGCCAGCACGGTGCCGCCCAGCGGGACGAAGAAGCCCGTGTTGGCGCTGTGCGCGTCCACCAGACGGCCGGCCACCGTGGAGCCGGCGGCCTGGCCCAGGCCCACGGCGCCGGTCAGCCAGGTGAAGGCCTCCGTCCGGGCGCCCGCCGGGACCAGGGACTCGACCAGCGTGTAGCCGGTGATCAGCGCCGGGGCGATGCACAGGCCGACGATCAGGCCGAGTCCGCCCAGCAGCGGTACCGCGTGCACCGCCCACAGGGGAGTGGTGGCCAGGGCCAGCAGCGGGTACGCGGCGAGCAGCCGGCGCTGCGGGGTGCTGCGCCAGACGACAGTGCCGCAGACGATGCCGGCGATCATGTTCCCGGCCGCGAACGCGCCGTAGAGCAGACCGTTGATGCCCGGCTCGCCGATCTCCTTGGTGAAGGCGGTCAGCGACATCTGCATACCGCCGAAGACCGAGCCGATGCCCAGGAAGGCGAAGATCAGTACGCGGACGCCCGGCACGGACAGTGCGGAAGCGCCCTTCTCCCGGGCTCCCGCCGCACCCCGGCTCGGCTGCGGCTGGGTGCGCCGCTGGGTGGCGAAGAGCACGCCGCCGACCACCGTGAGCGCCGCTTCGGCGATCAGGCCGGCCGACGCGTGGACGCCGGTGCAGAGCGCCGTGGCCAGCACCGGACCGATCACGAACGTGAACTCGTCCGTCACGGACTCGAAGGCCGCCGAGGTCGCCATCAGCGGCGACCCCTCCAGCTTGGCCGCCCAGCGCGCCCGCACCATCGGGCCTATCTGCGGGGTGGACGCGCCGGCGGGCACGGCCGCCGCGAACAGCGCCCACAGCGGCGCGTGCGACAGCGCCAGCGTGATGAGCAGGGAGATCGCCGCCGCGTGCACCACGATGCCGGGCAGCAGCACTGCGGCCTGCCCGAAGCGGTCCGCGAGCTTGCCGCTCTGCGGGGCGAACAGCGCCATGGAGACGCCGGCCGTCGCCGAGACGGCGCCCGCCGTGGTGTACGAGCCGGTGGTGTTCTGGACCAGCAGCAGGATGCCGATGGTCAGCATCGCGAACGGCTGCCGGGCCAGGAAGCCGGGGAGCAGGAACGTCCAGGCGCCGCGTGTGCGCAGCAGCCGGCCGTACCCGGGACGGGCCCCGGCGGAGTCATCGACCGTGGTCTCCACGGCCCTTGCCTTTCCGCCGCCTGGTAGCACGCCCCGTACGGGGAAAGCCGTCACGGAGCGCGCCGAGAGCTGTCCTCTCGCGCAGGACCGTGGTAGATGCCGATTCGGCCGCCTCGTCGATCGCGGCCACGGCCGCCGTGCGGTCGCGCCAGCTCTGCATCAGGCAGAGATGGTTCGGTGTGTTCAGTAGTGATACGTACGGAAAAGAGCAGGTCCTCCGGCCCGTGGGGACTCGCCCGCCGGGGCCTCCGGCACCAGCCGGAGGATCATACGAAGAACCTACTTCTTCCCTACCATACCTGCCGCTCGCTTCCGCACACCCTTCCCTTGGGTACCGGTTTTCCCCGAAGCGCCGGATTTCCCCGCAGGATCGGTTCTGCCGGTGGGGTCGGCGCTCTTCCCGGAGGCGTCGGCACCGCTTCGGGAAGCGCCGCCCCCGGGCGCCTCCGCTTCGGACGCGCCGGTTCCGCCGCTCTTGCGCTTCCCGGTGGCTCCGGCGCCCCCCTTCGTCCGCCCCCGGGCACCGGCGGGGCCCGACGCCGGGCCTTCGGTGGAACCCGAGGCCGTCCCCAGCCAGCCGGCCAGCTTGCCGCCCTCGCCGACCGCGCGCAGCCGCTTCTCGGCCGCGTCGCGCACCGGATCCGTGGCCACGACCAGCAGCTCGTCCCCGTACCGCAGGACGGTCGACGGGGCCGGGACGAAGCTCTTGCCCTCCCGCACCACGAGCGTGACGGCCGAGCCGGCCGGCAGCCGCAGCTCGGAGACCTCGACGCCGTGCATCTTCGACCCCTCGGGGACCGATACCGACAGCAGATGGCCCCGGAGCCGTTCCAGGGGCGCGGACTCGATCCCCAGGTCCAGGGCCTCGGTCTCGCCCAGGTCGAGGCGGCGGGCCAGCCAGGGCAGCGTCGGCCCCTGGACGAGGGTGTAGACGATCACGAGCACGAAGACGATGTTGAAGATCCGCCGGCTCTCGGGGACCGCCGCCACCATCGGGATGGTGGCCAGCACGATCGGCACCGCACCGCGCAGCCCGGCCCAGGAGAGGAGGGCCTTCTCGCGCCAGGGAGTGCGGAACGGCGCCGTACTGAGGAAGACGGAGACCGGCCGCGCGATCATCGTCAGGACCAGGCCGACGACGAGCGCGGGAACGATGTCGTCACCGAGTTCGTGCGGGGTGACCAGCAGGCCCAGCAGGACGAACATCCCGATCTGGGCGATCCAGCCGAGCCCTTCCGCGAAGCCGCGGGTGGCCGGCCAGTGGGGCAGCCTGGCGTTCCCCAGTATCAGCGCGGCGAGGTAGACGGCGAGGAAGCCGGAGCCGTGGGCCAGCGCGCCGCCCGCGTACGCGATGGTGGCGATGGCCATCACGGCGATGGGGTAGAGGCCGGAGGCGGGCAGGGCCACGTGCCGCATGCCGTAGGCGCCGAGGAAGCCGATGGCGAGGCCGACGGCGGCGCCGATGGCCAGTTCGAGGGCGATCTTGCCGAGGAGCAGGTACCAGTGCTCGACCGGGCCCGCGGCCGAGAAGGCGACGACGAGGATGACGACGGGGGCGTCGTTGAAGCCGGACTCCGCCTCCAGGACGCCGGTGAGCCGGGCGGGGAGGGGAACGTTCCGCAGGACGGAGAAGACGGCCGCCGCGTCCGTCGACGACACCACCGCCCCGATGATCAGTGACTGCCGCCAGTCCACGCCGGCGAGGTAGTGGGCGGCCGTCGCGGTGACCCCCACGCTCACCGCGACACCGAAGGTGGAGAGGACGGCTGCGGCGGGCAGGGCCGGCTTGATCTCGTGCCACTTGGTGCCGAGACCGCCCTCGGCCAGGATCACCACGAGGGCCGCGTAACCGATGACCTGGGTCAGACCGACGTCGTCGAAGGAGACGCCGATGCCGTCCTGCCCTATGGCGACGCCGATGCCGAGGTAGACGAGCAGGCTGGGCAGCCCGCTCCGGGAGGACACCCGTACCGCCGCCACCGCGACGAGCAGAACGAGCGAGCAGACGAGCAGAAGTTCGTTGAGGTGGTGGACAGTCAGGGGCCGCTCCCATCACTAGGACTCCGGCCGGTGTCCGAAGGAACGTTCCTGCGAACGACCGGAACTTCATTGCCTCTCCTAATATTTTACGGGTTCTTAACGCCGTCCGGTCGGGCCGAGCGGTTGCGAGGGTGTGACCGGCCTCCGCGCGGGCCGTCTTCCGGGGCGCCGCCGACGCCCTGTCCGGCGTCGCCCCGGCGGCCGTCGCCGGGGCCCCCGACGACTCCGCGTCGGGCCGCCGGGCGCCCTGCGCCTATGGTTGCTTCCAGCACTCCAGGACCACCCGGCCCCGCGAAGGACAGCGATGCCCCCCAACAACACCGGCCCTTCCGGCAAGAAAAAGAAGGGACGACGCGCTCGCCTGATCGTGATCAGCCTTGTGCTGCTGCTCGTGGCAGGCGTCGGATACGGGACGTACTGGGGCGTCAGCACCGTCCGCGCCTCGTTCCCGGAGATGTCCGGAACGCTCGCGCTCAAGGGCCTGAAGGGACAGGTCAAGGTCGAGCGCGACGCCAACGGCATTCCCCAGGTCTACGCGGACAACGCCGAGGACCTCTTCCGCGCCCAGGGCTTCGTCCAGGCGCAGGACCGGTTCTGGGAGATGGACGTCCGGCGGCATCTGACGGCCGGACGGCTCTCCGAGATGTTCGGCTCCGGGCAGGTGGAGACCGACGCCTTCGTCCGCACGATGGGCTGGCGCCGGACCGCGCAGAAGGAGTACGACAGCAAGCTGTCGCCGGAGACCAAGAAGTACCTCCAGGCGTACTCCGACGGCGTCAACGCCTATCTCGCCGGCCACCAGGGCAAGTCGCTGTCCGTCGAGTACGCGGCCCTGGAGTTCGAGAACGACTACAAGCCGGAGAAGTGGACCCCGGTCGACTCGGTCGCCTGGCTGAAGGCGCTGGCCTGGGACCTGCGGGCCAACATGCGCGACGAGATCGACCGCTCGCTGGCCGCCACCCGGCTGGACGCGCGGCAGATCGAGCAGCTGTACCCGGCGTACCCGTACGACCGGAACAAGCCGATCGTCGAGGGCGGCGCCTATGACGCGGCCGGCAAGGCATTCGACCCCAAGGGCACGCCGTCCGGCTCGACGCAGCCGGGCACGCAGGGGACCCCGGGGACTCAGGGGACTCAGGGGACGCCCGGCGGGCAGGGTACGCAGGGCACCCCCGGCACCCAGGGCACGCCGGGCACTCAGGGCACGCCCGGCACCCAGGGCAACCGGAACGCGCAGGGAAGCCAGGGCACTCCCGGCGTTCCCGACAATGGCGGCCCCGCCAAGGGCACGGGCGGCGCGGCGGCGGGCGGCCTGCGCACCGGCCTGTCCTCGCTGTCGAAGACGCTCGACAAGCTCCCGGCGCTGCTCGGCCCCAACGGCAACGGCATCGGTTCCAACTCGTGGGTGGTCTCGGGCAAGTACACGACCACCGGCAAGCCGCTGCTGGCCAACGACCCGCACCTGGCGCCGCAGATGCCGTCGCTCTGGTACCAGATGGGCCTGCACTGCACCCGCACCAGCGAGCAGTGCCCGTACGACGTGGCCGGTTACACCTTCGCGGGCATGCCCGGCGTCGTCATCGGCCACAACAAGGACATCGCCTGGGGCATGACGAACCTGGGCGCCGACGTCGCCGACTTCTACCTGGAGAAGGTCAACGTCAACGGCACCTACCAGTTCGGCGGCAAGGAGCTGCCCCTCGCCACCCGCAAGGAGACCGTGAAGGTCGCGGGCGGCAAGGACCGCGAGTTCACCATCCGCGAGACCAACAACGGGCCGCTCGTCTCGGACCGCAACGACGAGCTGGGCAAGGTCGGCCAGGACGCTCCCGTCAAGGGTGCCGCGCCCGACCGCGCCGAGGGGTACGCCGTCGCGCTGCGCTGGACCGCCCTCGAACCGGGGAAGACCATGGACGCGGTCTTCGAGCTGAACCGGGCCACGGACTGGGAGTCCTTCCGCAAGGCCGCGTTCGACTTCGCCGTCCCGGCGCAGAACCTGATCTACGCGGACACCAAGGGCAACATCGGCTACCAGGCCCCCGGGCAGATCCCCGTGCGCAACAAGAAGCACGACGGCCGCCTCCCGGCCCCCGGCTGGGATCCGGCGTACAGGTGGAAGGGGACCGTCCCCTCGACCGCGCTGCCCTGGGACTACAACCCCAAGCGCGGCTACATCGTGACCGCCAACCAGGCCGTCGTGGACCCGAAGTACCCGATCGCGCTCACCTCGGACTGGGGCTACGGCACCCGCAGCCACCGCATCACCGAGCTCATCCAGTCGAAGATCAAGGACGGCGGGAAGATCTCGACCGAGGACATGCAGAAGATGCAGATGGACAACGCCAGCGAGATCGGCAGGCTCCTGACGCCCTACCTGCTCAAGATCAACCTCAAGGGTCCCAACCAGCGGGAGACGAAGTACCTGCGCGAGGCCCAGGACCTGCTGAAGGACTGGGACTACAAGCAGGACGCCGACTCGGCCGCCGCCGCCTACTTCAACGCGGTCTGGCGCAACACCCTCAAGCTCGCCTTCGGCAACAAGCTCCCCAAGGAGCTGCGGGTCAAGGGCCAGTGCCTGCGGGTGCGCCCGCCGAACGACTCGGGCCCCAAGGAGGACCTGAACGGCCGGACGCGCCTGGTCACCGAGTGCGGCGAGCGTGAGCCGGACGCGGCGCAGCCGGACGGCGGCGACCGCTGGATCGAGGTCGTCCGCGGCATCCTCGACAAGCCGGAGAACGGCTGGTGGAAGACGAGCGGGCGCAACGGCGCGAAGAACCGCGACGACCTGCTGGCCCGGGCCATGAAGGACGCCCGTTACGAGCTCACCTCCAAGCTCGGCAAGGACGTCTCGTCCTGGAGCTGGGGCCGGCTGCACCAGCTGAACCTGAAGAACCAGACGCTGGGCAAGGAGGGTCCCGCCATCGTCCGGTGGATGCTCAACCGCGGGCCCTGGAACCTGGCCGGCGGCGAGGCCGCCGTCAACGCGGCCGGCTGGAACGCGGCGGGTGGCTACGAGGTGGTCTGGGTGCCGTCGATGCGGATGGTCGTCAACCTGGAGGACCTGGACAAGTCCCGGTGGATCAACCTCACCGGCGCGTCCGGCCACGCTTACCACGACAACTACTACGACCAGACGGACAAGTGGGCCAAGGGCGAGCTGCTGCCGTGGGCCTTCTCGCCGGGGGCCGTGAAGAAGGCGTCGGAGAACACGCTCACGCTCACGCCGTGAGGCGAGCGCTCTCCGCCAGGTGAACGGGCGCCGGTCAGGCCGGCGCGAAGCGGCGCACCCCGCCAGGGGTGACCACCGCGTGCACGGGGTGGTCGTGCGGTTCCTCCGGGACCCGCGCGACCACCTCGTCGTCGTAGAGCAGCACGATCAGGGCGGGCGCGGCGCCCGCGCGCTCCAGGCGCGCGAGCACGCGGTCGTACGAGCCGCCCCCGCGCCCCAGCCGCATGCCCCGGCCGTCCACCGCCAGGCCGGGCAGCAGCACCGCGTCCGCTTCCGTGACGGCGTCGGGGCCGAGCCGGGGGCCGTCCGGTTCCAGCAGGCCGCGACCGGCCCTGACCAGGTGGTCCGGGCCGCGGTGGACCGCCCAGTCGAGGTCGTTGTCCGGCAGCAGGACCGGCAGCAGCACCCGGACGCCGCGGTTCCGGAGGGTTTCCAGCAGGGCGCGGGTGCCCGGTTCGCGGCCGACGGAGACGTAGGCGGCGACCGTCCCGGCGTCCGCGAGCTCCGGCAGGGCGAGCGCGCGCCGCCCCAGTGCCTCCTGCGCCGCTTCGACCGCTCCGGGGCTCAGTGCTCCGCGTCGGTCGAGGAGATTTCGCCGCAAGTCGGCCTTGCCGCCATCTGCCGTGCCCATTGTTCGTACAAACTCCTTTTCTCGGTTCATACTCGGTGGAGCCGCATCTTCCACTCATTCGCAACGGATAGTGTTCGCCCCATGACTCACGCGCGACCTCGGATCAGCAAGGCTGTCATTCCCGCCGCCGGCCTGGGAACCCGGTTCCTCCCGGCGACGAAGGCCACGCCCAAGGAAATGCTGCCGGTCGTCGACAAGCCGGCGATCCAGTACGTCGTGGAGGAAGCGGTCGCCGCGGGCCTCACGGACGTCCTGATGATCACAGGCCGTAACAAGCGCCCCCTGGAAGATCACTTCGACCGGAACTACGAACTGGAGGAGGCCCTCCGCCGCAAGGGCGACGCCTCCCGGCTCGCCCGGGTGCAGGAGTCCAGCAACCTGGGGACGATGCACTACGTCCGCCAGGGCGACCCCAAGGGCCTCGGCCACGCCGTCCTCTGCGCCGCGCCGCACGTGGGCAACGAGCCGTTCGCCGTCCTGCTCGGCGACGACCTGATCGACGAGCGGGACGCCCTGCTCTCCCGCATGGTCGACATCCAGCGGCGCTCCGGCGGCAGCGTGATCGCCCTGCTGGAGGTCGACCCGTCCCAGGTCCACCTCTACGGCTGCGCGGCGGTCAAGCCCACCGACGCCGAGGACGTCGTCGAGGTCACCGGGCTGGTCGAGAAGCCCGACCCGGCCGAGGCGCCCAGCAACTACGCCGTCATCGGCCGCTACGTCCTCGATCCCGCGATCTTCGACGTGCTCCGCGAGACCCCGCCCGGGCGCGGCGGCGAGATCCAGCTCACCGACGCCCTGCAGGCCCTCGCCGCCGCGCCCGGGCTCGGCGGGCCGGTGCACGGCGTGGTGTTCAAGGGGCGCCGGTATGACACCGGTGACCGTGGTGACTACCTGCGTGCCATTGTCAGACTGGCATGCGAACGTGAAGATTTGGGGCCGGACTTCCGGGCCTGGCTTCGTAGGTACGTCACCGAGGAGATGTAGCCCTGTGAGCCTTGTGAGCGACGCCGCCGCGGCCGCGACGGGCACGGACCGCCTCTGGTCCGTGGACGAGCACCTCGCCGACATCCTGCGCACGGTCCGTCCGTTGGAGCCCATCGAGCTCCAACTGCTCGACGCCCAGGGCTGCGTGCTCGTCGAGGACGTCACGGTGCCGGCCGCCCTGCCGCCCTTCGACAACAGCTCCATGGACGGCTACGCGGTCCGGGTCGCCGACGTCCGGGGCGCGAGCGAGAAGTTCCCGGCGGTGCTCACGGTCGTCGGCGACGTCGCGGCGGGCGGCGAGGGGGGCGTCGCCGTGGGGCCCGGCCAGGCGGCGCGGATCATGACCGGGGCGCCGCTGCCGCCCGGCGCCGAGGCGGTCGTGCCCGTCGAGTGGACCGACGGCGGGCTAGGCGGCGGCCCCGCCACGACGATGTCCGCCGGCGGCCTCGCCGGCGGGACGGAGGGCGGGCTGGGCGAGGTGCGCGTCCACCGGCCCGTCACCGACCGCGCCCACGTCCGGGCCCGGGGCAGCGACGTCGCCGCCGGCGACCTCGCGCTCGCCGCCGGCACCGTCCTCGGCCCGGCGCAGCTCGGGCTGCTGGCCGCGATCGGCCGCGGCACGGTGACCGTCCGCCCGCGCCCCCGCGTCGTCGTCCTCTCCACCGGCAGCGAGCTCGTCCCGCCCGGCACCGAGCTCGCCCCCGGCCGCATCCACGACTCGAACAGCTACCTCCTCGCCGCCTGCGCCCGCGACGCCGGGGCCCTCGCCTACCGCGTCGGCGCGGTCGAGGACGACGCCGCGACACTGCGCGCCACCCTGGAGGACCAGATCGTCCGCGCCGATGCCATCGTCACCAGCGGCGGCGTCAGCGTCGGCGCCTACGACGTCGTCAAGGCGGCGCTCACGGGGCTGACCGGCGACGAGGGCCGCGTCGAGTTCCGCCGGCTGGCCATGCAGCCCGGCAAGCCGCAGGGCTACGGCCGGCTCGGGCCCGGCGGCATCCCCCTCTTCGCCCTCCCGGGCAACCCGGTCAGCGCCTACGTCTCCTTCGAGCTCTTCGTCCGGCCTGCCGTCCGCGCCATGATGGGCCTCGAACCGCCGGAGCGCCCCGTCGTCCACGCCGAGTGCGCCGAGCCCGTCGGCCCGTCGCCGAAGGGCCGCCGCCAGTACCTGCGCGGCCGGTACGCGGACGGGCGGGTCACCCCCGTCGGGGGCGCGGGCTCGCACCTTGTGGGGGCGCTCGCGCGGGCGAATGCGCTGATCGTCGTGCCCGAGGACGTCACGTCCGTCCCGGCGGGTGCCGAGGTGGACTGCGTCCTTCTCGGCGGCCTTCCCGGCGGCCTTCTCGACTGACCGCCGCCGGCTCCGGGTACGGTGGCACCCCACTCCAGCAGAGTCGGCCTCGTGCCTTTGGACCGGGAGAACGATGAGCAGCACCCAGCCCCCACCCGCCCGGCTGACCCACCTCGACGACACGGGCGCGGCGCGCATGGTCGACATCACGGCCAAGGACGTCACGGCCCGCACCGCGCGGGCGAGCGGACGGGTACGGGTCGCGCCGCGCGTGGTGGAGCTGCTGCGCGGTGAGGGCCTGCCCAAGGGCGACGTCCTGGCCACCGCCCGGATCGCCGGGATCATGGGCGCCAAGCGCACTCCGGAGATCATCCCGCTCTGCCACCCGCTGGCCCTCTCGGGTGTCACCGTCGACCTCGCGGTGACCGACGAGGCGATCGAGATCACCGCCACCGTCCGCACCACCGGCCGCACCGGTGTCGAGATGGAGGCCCTGACCGCCGTCACCACCGCCGCCCTCACCGTCGTCGACATGGTCAAGGCGGTCGACAAGGCCGCCGTCATCACCGACGTCCGGGTGGAGGAGAAGTCCGGCGGGAAGTCCGGCGACTGGCGGCGCCCGTGAGAGCCCTGGTCGTCACCGCCTCCAACCGCGCCGCCGCGGGCGTCTACCCGGACCGGGGCGGCCCACTGCTGGCCGAGGGCCTGACCGCGCTGGGCTTCGAGGTCACCGGCCCCCTGGTGGTGCCCGACGGCGACCCCGTCGAGGCCGCGCTGCGCACGGCCGTCGCCGAGGGGTACGACGCGGTGGTGACCACCGGCGGTACGGGCATCTCGCCCACCGACCGCACCCCCGAGGCCACCCGGGCGGTCCTGGACTACGAGGTACCCGGCATCGCCGAGGCCGTCCGCGCCGAGGGCCTGGCCAAGGTGCCGACGGCCGCCCTCTCCCGCGGTCTGGCCGGCGTCGCCGGACGCACGCTGATCGTCAACCTCCCCGGTTCGACGGGCGGGGTGCGGGACGGCCTGGCCGTTCTCGGCCGGGTGCTGGCCCACGCGGTGGACCAGCTGCACGGCGGCGACCACCCCGGCACGGGCAATCGCCCTGACCCCGGCGACCACCCCGGCACCGGCAACCGCCCTGTTTCCGATGACCGGCCTGGTCCCGGTGACCATCCTCGCCCCGTTGACCATCCCCGCCCCGGTGACCACTCCGGTCCCGCGCCCCGGAACCCGGTATGACCATGTGGCCGGTAGCGCTCAGGGACGGGGACGTCCTGCTCCGCCCCATCCGGATGCGCGACCACCGCGCCTGGCGCGAGGTCAACCGGCGCAACCGCGACTGGCTGCGCCCCTGGGAGGCGACCGTCCCGCCGCCCCCGCCCGGCGG
>NZ_JBPQTX010000217.1:0-12386 GCF_051386555.1 Streptomyces sp. URMC 126 | reverse complement strand
GTCTCCCTCTCACCCCGCCGCTCCGACTCCTTCTCCCCCAGCCGCTCCCTCTTCTCCGGCCGCTCGTTCTCCCCCAGCCGCTCCCTCTTCCCCGGCCGCTCCTCCTCCCTCGCCCGCTCTCCCGGTCCCGGCGGCCTTCGCCCGGGCCGGCTCCTCGACCACCCCGACGTCGACGCGGTAGCCGCGGACGAGGTCGGCGGCGTCGAGGACGGCGACGGCGGGCGTCTGGTCCGCCGGGCCGACGCCGGCCGTGTGCCGGGCGTCGGCCTCCATCCGGTCGGCGAGCTCCACGTCCCGGCCCTCCCGGAAGACCGTGAGGCCGGCGCCGTGCAGGGCGGGCGGGGCCGTGCCGTCCGGGGCGGCGGACGCCTTGGGGTCGGTCCGGGCGGCCAGCATCTGGTCCACGATCCGGGAGAACTCCACGAACTTCATCGCGGCGCCGTCCAGGTCGAGGTCGGTGACCAGGATCCCGTCGCCGCCCAGCCGCAGCATCCGCCGCCCGTACGGGCCGTCGTCCGGGGCGTACGGCTCGAAGCGGCTGCCGGCGACGTAGCGCAGGGCCGTCCACGGCCGCAGGCCCTCGTCCTCGTTGAGCCGTTCTTGGTCGGCGGTGAACCGCACCCGCGCGTGCCAGCGGTCGGCGAGCGCCGGCGGCGGGGTGACGATCAGGTCGACGGCGAGGCCGAAGCGGCGCAGCAGTTCGGGGTAGTCGGCGAGCAGGGCGCAGGCGGTGTGGAAGTCCACGTCGGGGGCCGTGGGCGGGGACGGTTCGGGCACCTGGGGGCGGTCGTAGAAGCGGTAGGCCTCCGCGAGGTTGTGGGCGGCGGCGTTGCCCCGGTAGGCATCGCTGGTCCGGTCCATGTACCGGGGCCGGAAGGGGTTGGCCGCGACGGACGGGGGCCCGCCCGTGCCGCCTTCGATCAGCCGGTCCAGGGCGGGGTAGGAGGCGGCGACGCCGCGGGCCAGTTCGAGCAGCGGCGGGGGCAGCGGGCCGCGGAGGTCGCCGGTGAACGGGTAGTCCCAGGTGCCGGGCGGCGCGGCGGCGGCGCCCTCGCCGGGCGGGAAGGCCCGGCGGCGGGCGGTGGCCGTGGCGACGGCCTCGTAGAGGGTGCCGATCCGGTCGTGGACGGCCCGGCCGGGATAGGAGCGCAGGGTGGGCGGTACGGCCGCGGCGGCGGCGAAGGCGCCGGCGGGCGGACGCACGGGGGAGCCGGGCGGGAAGAGGGCTTTCCACAGGCCGCTGTCGGGTGGCGGATAGCGGTCCTGCCGGACCTCCACGGGCACGACGGTCCCGGACCCGGTGGCGTCGGGTGCGCGGAACTCGATCCGCAGGGCGGTCGTGTACCGGCCGAGGGTGTCCGGCCAGTCGCGGAAGCCGGCGAAGGCGTCGAGCGTGCTCCCCCCGGTCAGCCGGGGGCTGACCAGGACGGTGAGGTGGAGCCGGCCGCCGGCGGCGGTTCCGTCGGGCAGTACGGTCCACCGGATCGTCTCGGGCATGGCGTCAGCTCACTTCCGCGAAGGCGGTGCAGTACTCGTCCACCGGGTTGCGGGGCAGCCCCGTCACCGGGTCGGGGTAGGGCGCCATCATCTGGGTGAACGAGGGGGGCCGAACGGCTTCGTCGGGTTCGGCGCCCGCCGTGAGCGGGGCCGGCGAGGGCCCGCCGCCCACGAACCGTTTCTCGCACTCGATGGTGACCGACTGGGACCAGAACCCGATGTGGACGCTGATCGAGATCCGGGCGCGGCCGTAGACGGTTCCGCTGCTGCTCTCGTAGGTGAGTTCCAGGCAGAGTTCGATGGAGGCGGAGACGAGGCCGAGGACGTCGACCTCGCCGCGGGCGCGGAAGTAGCCGGTGATCCGGCATGTGGAGGTGGCGAGTTCAAGCCGGAAGTAGATGCCCGCCATCACGGACAGGCTTCCGCTCGCCACGCCGAGGTTCATGGAGACGGCGGCCCCGAACTCCAGGGCGGCCTCCAGGACGGCGACCCGCTTGGGCGTGATGACGATGCCGAAGAAGCCGCCGCCGCCGAGCAGGGACACGGTGAGCCGGAAGGGGGCCTGACGGCTGCAGAACGAGAAGCCGATCTCCAGGGGCCGGCCGATGAAGGGCAGGTCCAGGTAGGCGTCGAGACGGATGTTCTCCAGGCTGAAGACGCCGATCGCGAGGTTGGGGAGGGGGAGGCCGTAGCGGGCGGTGATGCCGGTCGAGGTGACCTGGATGCCGGGCGGGTCGCTGAAGCCGTCGACGGGGATGAGCCGGCGCAGGGTCTCGACGAAGGACAGCGGGCCGATGAACTCGATCTTCCGGAAGCCGACGTCGATCTCCGGCTTCTCCCCGGCGCGCATCCGGAAGCGGACGCGGTCGAAGGTCAGCCGCATGGCCCGGAAGGAGGGTTGGGGGAGGAGGACGAGGTCGAATTTCTCCAGTGAGCAGGTGACGTCGGCGCCGGAGGAGACGTCCGGGCGCAGCGAGCCCCGGAGGTCGACGACGAGCGAGAGCCGTCCGACGGTCCTGGTGCCTTCCGTGTGCGGGACGAAGACCGGGTCGCCGGTGTCGGGCCAGGGCTTGATCTGCGGGCTCCACTCGATACGGGTGCTGACCGTCTCGGGGAGCTTCAGCCCGCGGGCGGCCTGTTGCAGCGCGTCGCGCAGGGACGGCAGTCCGCCGGCGGCGGTGGTCCAGGTGTCGGCCTGCTCGCGGACCCGGGTGAGCAGGGTGCGGAGTCCGGGGTCGGCGGTGGCGGGGAGGGAGGTGAGGAGGCTGGTGAGGGCGGTGGAGAAGGCGGCGAAGGCGTCGTCGATCTGCGCGAGGGTGACGGGCGGCTCGGCGGCGGCCGGCGGACCTGCGGCGGCGACCGGCGCGGCCCCGGCCCGCCCTTCGCCGTCCGTCCCCGGTGGGGCGGCGACGGGGAGCGACGGATGGGAGAGGTGTTCGGCGAGGTAGGCGGCGACGAGTTCGGCGAGCCGCCGGGCGGTGTCGGCCACCTGCTGCGCGGCGGGCGGCAGGCCGGGAGCGGCGGTGCCGGCCAGGTCGCGGACGCGCCGCAGGTCGGTGAGGAAGCCGGTGACCGAACTGACGGTCTGGGTGATGAAGTTGGGGATGTGCAGGGGCGGTACCGCGTCGCCGGGGACGAGGCGCCGGACGATGTCGGCGAGGGAGAGGACACCGAGGAAGTTGATGTCGAGGGGGCCGAGGATGTCGGAGGGGTGGAAGAAGTCGGCGGGGTCGAAGTCCCCGCCCGCGATGCGGTCCAGGGCGGTGGCGACGGGCCCGGCGCCGGAGACGGGACCGGTGGCGCGGGACAGCCCCGCCACGTCGAAGCTGGGTGCGACGAGGCCGCCGGAACGGTCGCGGTCGCCGTCGAAGTTCATGGCGAGCGCGGGAGCGCCGGTGGGCAGCAGGCTGAGGAAGACCTCGCCCGGGTTGCCCTTCCTGGCCCCCTGGGTCGCCGCCGCGAAACCGGACAGGGCGTACCGCCGCGCGTAGGTCACGGGAACGGCGTCGGCGCCCTTGCCGGTCAGCGCGCCGACGGCGGGGACGACGGCGGTGGCCCAGCTCAGCTGCGGGATGAAGTGCGCCTCGGCGGGCGCCGGGTGGGCCGGGTCCGGGACGGCCAGGGCGGGCGGGGCGGCGGCGCCCCAGACGAGGTGGGCCACGTCGACGCTGGTGTCGTCCGGCTTGGCGGGCGGCGCCAGGGCCACGGACTGGCCGAGCAGCGCGGCGCTGGTGAACGGGGGCGGATCGACGGCCGCGACCCCGGCCCCGGAGCCGTCGCCGGGCGGTGGCTCCGGGGGCTTGGACCGCTTGTTGTAATCGTCGAGGACGTCCGCCAGCTCCCGCCCCCGGCTGAGGTGTTCGGGGACGAAGAGCAGCGGGGTGCGGAACTCGACGATCCGCCCTTGGTGGTCCACGGCCGTGGCCTTGAACAGGAACGGGTTCTCGGTGCCCGTCGCCGGGAAGAACCAGGCGCTGTTCGGGGGGTTCGGGAGGTTGACGAGGTTCGGGGTGACCAGGGTGTCCAGTCGGACGCTGGTGAACGGGAAGAGGAGGTTGGTGAGGTCGGCGGCCGGGTCGTCGGCTTTGGCGGGCAACGGTCGGCCGGGGTCGTAGGTGCGCAGGGGCTGCCGGACGAGGACGTAGTAGCGCTGGAAGAGGAAGGCGGCCCGCGGGTCCTCGAACTTCCGCTCGGTGACCGTCACGACGGCCGCACGGTGCCCGAAGGGGCACAGGTACCCCTCGTGCATCACTCGTACGTAGTGGTCCCGGCCGAGGGTGGTGTGCTGCCGCCAGTCGGACAGGTCGATCCCCGCGGGCCGCTCGGGCCACTGCCCGACGCTCTCCAGCCAGCCGCCGAGAGCCGAGAGCATCAGGGTGCGGGCGCGCACCGGGAGGGGCGTGAAGGGCTTGCCCTCCACCGTGGTCAGTCCGTCGTGCGCGGTGAGGTCGACGAGGGCGGTGCGGTCCTGCGGGGTCAGAGGCAGTCGCGTCACCTCGGGCGCGGGCGTGCCGGGTTCACGGTCGCGGTTCCACACCGCGCGCACCGTCCCGCCGGACAGCCGGGTATGCCACATCTCCACCCGCTCACCCGGCCCCGGCTCGCCCACCGCGGCCCGGTGGATCCAGCGGGCGTGTTGCGGGGGGCGGGTGAGGCGGCTGGATCAGACGGGGTGGCTGGATCAGGTGGGGTGCCAGAGCCGAGTGGAGCGCCGGGGCTGAGGGAGACGGTGGGGCTGGGCGGAACAGTGAGGCCGGGTAGGTCCGTCGCGGCGAGGGTGGCGTCCACGCCGTACCGAGCGGAGAGCTGGGCGGTGGTGCGCAGCAGCCGTACGAGGGCGAGAGCCCGGAGCGCCGGGTCACCGCCCCCTCTGCCGCTCGTTCCCCCGTCCGCTCCCCCATCCGCTTCCTCGCCCGCTCTCCCCTCCACGCTCCCGTCGGCCCCCGCGCCGGGCGGCCGGAGCGCGACGACCGCCGCCGTGCCGGCCTCCCGGGCGGCGTCGACGACGCGCAACGGCAGCGCGCGCATGGCCGCCAGCAACCCCGCCTCGGAGTACCCGACCACGTCCTGCGGCCCCACCTCGAAGACGAGAACGCTCCGCCCGCTGACGAGCGAGCCGACCGGTACGTCCCGCGGATCCGGATCGGGCCCCTCCTCCAACAGCGCGTGTTCCGTCACGTGTTGCGGCCCGAACGTGACGACCAGCAATCCCTCCTGCTGCGGGTCGGCACGGACGAGCCGTCTACTCCCCGGCCGGTCGTCGAACTTGAGCCCGACGAATCCGAACCCAAGATCCAGCAGATCGGTCCCGCGCAATACCCGAATCGGTGCCGGAGTGCTCATACCGCCCCCTCTCACACTGCCCTCCCCCTGGATACTCCGGTGGGAGCGGCAGGTGTATGACCCGAACGGGTGACGACGGAAGGCGATGCTCCGAACAGGTGACACCCGGACGGAGTCTTCTCTCCCGACCGGAGAGGGACGACGCCTCCCCTCGAAGAGGCGGACCGGGCACCGTGCCCGCGGTGCACCGGCAGCCGGAGACCGGCGGCTCTGACCCGAACCACCGGCCTGGCCACCGACACGTCGGCGGGCTCGGTCGAGTTCGTCCACGCGAACCGCACGGGATCAGCCGCACGTTCGTGAACCCCGTGATCAGCGCCTGCTTCGAGCTCGGCGCCAACAAGTTGATCGACAGCACCGACAGGACGGCAAGCGTGTACGCCATCACCGTCTGCGGGCGGTGAGGGACCCTTCGCAGAGGTGCCGAGGGGCGGGCCGTCGACGAGCATGTCCGACGACTCCGACTGCGGCAGGTTCCTTTAATCGATCACGGCCGGGGCGTCACCCGGGCGACCCCGGCCACCACCCACCCGCCCCTGAGCCCGTCGCCCATGGCCAGTGGCCAGCAGCGCGGGGCCGGGCCTGAACCGCCGAACAGTCCCGGCTGACCGGCTGCCCGCCCCGCCCTCAGAGCTCGGTCACCACCACGTCCAGCGCCCACGGCCGGCCCGCCTTCTCCGGCGCGCCGCCCTCCACCACGTACCCCAGGTCCCTCAGTGCCTCGACCAGCTCCCCGGGCCGCACGGGCTCGGCCCCGCCCACGAGCAGATCACGGACCATCCGCCCCTTGGTCGCCTTGTTGAAGTGGCTGACCACGGACCGCTTCTCGACCCCGTCCACGACCCGCGCCTGCAGCACCCGCACCGTGACGGTCCGCTCCGCGACCTCCCCCTTCGGCTTCCAGGCGGCGGCGTAGGCGGCCGACCGGAGGTCCAGAACGAGTCCGTCCCCGGCCGCCGCGGGCAGCACCTCGGCCATCGCCACGCGCCAGAACGTGCCGAGCGCCCCCAGCCCCGGCAGCTTCACACCCATCGAACACCGGTAGGAGGGGATGGCGTCGCCGACGCCCACCGCGCCCCACAGCCCGGAGAAGACGAGCAGCGACCGCTTCGCGGCGCGCCGGGCGGCGGCGGGAAGCGTGGTCAGGCCCAGCGCGTCGTAGAGGACGCCGGTGTAGATCTCGGCGGCGGGCCGGGTACCGGCGGTCCGCAGGCCGGCGTTCTTGGCGATCTCCCCGCGCAGGCCGGGGCTCAGCCCGAGGACGTCGGCGGCCTTCTCCTCGTCCCCCGAGCACAGGTCGACGAGCTCGCCGAGCACGGTCTCGCGCGCGGCGGCGAGTCCCGGCAGGGACAGCGCACCCGTGTCCACCGGCTCTCCGGTCCCACCGGTGGCCTTGCCCTCGGACGGCGGCAGCAGCACGAGCACGATCGATTCTCCTTGCGTTTGTATCCGTAGGGGCCCTGGGCGCCGCCCCTTAGGGGTGATGCCCTCCGGGGACCCTTGGTGCCCCCGAGGATCCCTACGACCCCTAGGGGCCCCTACGACCCTTAGGGGTCATATGCCCCTTGGGAGCCCTACGGGTCCTCGATCCCCCATCGGTCCCCTAAGGCCCCCGCCGAGCCTAACGCCGCCGTACGCCACACTCACCGCGCCGCCCGCCCGGGCCGCCCCTACGCTCGGATCATGCCCCGCCGCACGATGCGGGTGACGGACGAGGACCGCGCCCCGCTGCAGAGAGCGCTGCGCGAGCTGCGCGAGCGGACGCACGCCCCCGCCGGCTTCCCAGCGGACGTCCAGGCGGAGGCGGACCGTGCCGCGCGGCGGCGGCCCCGCGTCCCGGCGTACGACGCGACGGCGCTGCCCCTGTTCACGATCGATCCCCCCGGCGCCATGGACCTGGACCAGGCCATGCACCTGGCCCGCCTCCCCAAGGGCGGCTACCGCCTCCACTACGCCATCGCCGACGTAGCGTCCTTCGTCACCCCCGGCGGCCCCCTGGACGCGGAGACGCACCGCCGCGCGGTCACCGTCTACTACCCGGACGTCCGGGTCCCCCTCCACCCCGCCTCCCTCTCCGAGGACGCGGCGAGCCTGCTGCCGGACCGCGACCGGCCGGCGCTGCTGTGGGAGTTCGATCTCGACGCGGACGGTGCCGTGGTCCGTACGGACGTGCGCCGGGCCCTCGTCCGCAGCCGGGCCCGCCTGGACTACGCGGGCGCCCAGCGGGCCCTCGACACCGGCACCGCCGAGGAGCCGCTAATCCTGCTCCGGGAGACGGGCCTGCTCCGGCAGGAGCGGGAACGGGAGCGCGGCGGCGTCTCGCTGAACGCCCCCGAGCAGGAGATCGTCCGGCAGGACGGCCGCTACGTCCTGGAGTACCGGACGCCACCGCCCGTGGAGGGCTGGAACGCGCAGCTCTCCCTGCTCACCGGCATGGCCGCCGCCGAGCTGATGCTGGCGGCCGGCACCGGCGTCCTCCGCACCCTGCCGGCCGCCCCGGAGCCGGCGGTCGCCGCCCTGCGCCGGACGGCCCGCGCGCTGGGCGTGAACTGGCCGGACGACATGCCCTACGCCGTCCTCCTGCGCGCCCTGGACCCGGCGCACCCGCAGCACGCCGCGTTCCTCCAGGAGTGCACGGCCCTGCTGCGCGGCGCCGGCTACGCGGTCTTCGACCGCGAGCGCCCCGCCGAGCGCCCGCCGCCCGCCGACCCCGTCCACGCCGCCGTGGCCGCCCCTTACACGCACTGCACGGCCCCCCTACGGCGCCTCGTCGACCGCTACGCCCTGGAGCTCTGCCTGGCGGCGGTGGCCGGCGCCCCCGCCCCGGAGTGGGTACGGGCCGCCCTCGACGCCCTCCCGGCCGAGATGGCCGCCGGATCCCACCGGGCCGCCGAGGCGGAGCGCGAGTGCGTGGACCTGGTGGAGGCGGCGCTGCTCCGCGACCGCATCGGCGAGGTCTTCGACGCGTACGTGGTCGACATCGTCGACGCCCGTCCCACGGCAGGCACCGTCCACCTCTACGAGCCCGCCGTCGTCGGCCACGTGGAGGGCGACCCCGACGGCCCGCCGCTCCGGCTCGGCCACCGCACGCGCGTCCGTCTGATCGAGGCGAACCCGGGCCGCGACAAGGTCTGGTTCGCCCCGGCCTGACACCGGCGTGCCCCTCCCCTCCCGCCGCCCGGTACCATGGTCCACACGGCGGACGAGCCGGCCGGGCGGCCGCGTGGGATCTTCGGATCCCCCGAGGAACGTCCGGGCTCCACACGGCAGGGTGGTGGGTAACGCCCACCCGGGGTGACCCGCGGGACAGTGCCACAGAAAACAGACCGCCGGGGATCTTCGGATTCCCGGTAAGGGTGAAACGGTGGTGTAAGAGACCACCAGCGCCTGGGGTGACCCAGGCGGCTAGGTAAACCCCACCCGGAGCAAGGTCAAGAGGGGCCGCCTTCACCGGCGACCCTGCGCGGACGATCGAGGGCTGCCCGCCCGAGTCCGCGGGTAGACCGCACGAGCCTGTCGGCAACGGCAGGCCTAGATGGATGGCCGCCTCCCCCGGGCCCGCAAGGACCCGGGGTGACAGAACCCGGCGTACATGGCCGACTCGTCCGCCCCTCATTCACCACAAGCCCCGGTGCCCTGGAAACAGCAGGCAGCGGGGCTTTCGTCAGGCCCGGGACCGGCCCTTCTTCTCGTTGATCGACTACCCGTCTTCGTGAATATCGGCGCCCGCGCGTGGACGCTCCCGCCGCGTCACCTCTAGCGTCGTCACAGCGCGGGGGCGGACCCTGCCGAGAGGGGTGGACCATGGCACACGAGGGGCTGACGCGGCTCACAGGAACCGGCTCCGGAACCTGCAGCAAGAACGACTGCCCCAACGTCTACCGGACGGACGCGGGCTCCATCCTCGTCCAGGGAGACCTGTCCGACGCCTTCACGCCTCCCCGCGGCGAAGGTCTCGTGGAAATCCCCGCGAGCGTGCTGAAGGAGGCTGTTCGTGCTCTTGGATGGTGAGGAGTGGGAGGCCAAGTTCCTCGACTTCCGAAGTGAGGCATGGCGGTTGGAGACTCTGCCGACCTACCGGGTCCCGCAGGAGGAGGAAGAGGTCAGGCGATTCCTCGCGGGCGAGCGTATCGACCCTCTTTCCTACGCGGACGAGTACACAAACGACCTCAAGCGGGTCCGCCGGGAGGGCAAGACGAAAGGCCGCGTGCGCATCGTCACCCGTCCGCTCTCGGAGTACCTTCGGTACGAGTTCATGTATTACGAGCCCCACGCCTTGGCCGGCGAGGACATCCGCATCATGGACGTGACCGAGAAGGAGAACCCGTTGGCCGACGTCCAGGACTTCTGGATGTTCGACCGGTCGGAGGTGGTGCTGATGCATTACACGCCCGACGGCACCCAGATCAGCCGGGAGCTCTACGAAGGCGACCCGGAACCGTACAAGGAGTATCAGCGGATCGCGCTGGCGGAGTCGGTGCCCTTCGAGGAGTACGTGAAGGGCCTTGACGTTCGCACCTGAGGAGCTGAGCCGGTCCAAGGCCGACTTGGCCGTCACTCTGAAGACGCTCCGCAAGCGAGCCGGCCTCTCCCAGGTTCGGCTCGCTCGTCGTTGCAATACGTCTCAGACGAAGGTCAGCAACATCGAGAGCGGCAAGGTGACTCCGAGCCTTGTCGACGTCGAGCTCATACTGCGAGCTCTCGATGCTCCCCCACAGCTGGTTTCGGACATCACGGCTCTCGCGCGGATCGCCAACACCGAATGGCAGGACGACCGTTCCCTGCTCCGCAGAGGGCTCGACACAAGACAGAACGAGCTGGCCGGCCTTGAGAGGTCAGCCACGGAGTTCCGGTATTTCCTGCCAACGATGATCACAGGCATTCTGGCCACACCGGAGTACGTGAGAGCGAGCATCGCGGACGTCCCAGGGGACCACGGGAAGACCATCGCGAAGAAGCTGGAACGCCAGGCGGTTCTCTACGACAGATCGAAGCGGCTCACCTTCATCCTCACCGAACAGGCCGTCAGATGGCCGCTGATCCCGCCCGATGCCCTTGCCGTACAGATCGATCGTCTCGCCTCATTGACGCACCTGCCGAACATTCGCATCGGGATCATCCCGGTCGGGCACGAAGTGAAGCCGGGGCCGTTGAGCGTATTCACCGTCTACGACGACAGCATGGCTACCGTCGAGACACCGACCGGAGTCCTCATCTTTAGGGATCACAGAGACGTATCCGCCTACCTGGCCGAATTCTCCGCACACGAGACCCATGCCATTTTCGGAGAGCAGGCAAGGAAGAAACTGGTGGAGTGGGCGACTCTCTGCCGATCGTGATCTTTAAGCGAAGAGTCGCATAGAACTGGACCCGCCCGGCCAGGCATCAGGACGATGTGCCCATGACCTCGGATATCGATGCAGCAGCGCAGCAAGCCGCCGCCTTCCTGGCGGGGAAGAAGAAAGCCGACGACACGGCCTTCATGCTGGCCCAAGTGCTGGCGATGATGGGCGTCAAGGTCGGCGACAGGCGCTCGTGGCCACAGCTCGCGGGGCGTGCTTCGCTTTCCGGTGAACCGTCCGTATATCTGGGAACGGTGCCGATGGCCACGGCCAAGACGCTGATCGACGCGCTGATTTACGCGGAGACGGCGAAGCGGTTCCGGTGGAGCGTCAGGACGCCCGCTGACGAGGAGGCCGGAACCGCTCGTCAGGACGGCTCACCGTAACCGACGGGGACGGCCTTTCCACGGGTGGTGCTCGATTCGTCGAGGTGTGCGGAGACGGCGCTCAGAGGATCCAGCCTCGTCAGCGGAGTGAACAGGTCGGGAAGAGGCCGCAACCCCCGGGGCCCATACCACGCTCGTCAGGGCGACTCGCGGGGACCACACCTTTGTGGGAGCGCGCCTTGAACAGCGTGGCCGAGCGGCCCAGTTGGTGACGTTTCTTCTCGCACGCCCCCTGGTGGGCCCTTCTCCCCCGGAAGACAGTAATCGTCCATGATGACACCGAAGGTCCGGGTCATCCCGGTACTCACCTTGTCTTCCAACACCCGGAGGGAAACGTGTCGTTCCTGAGGAACACGGCGGTGGCCGCGGCCGTCGTCGTCACGGCGTTCGCCGGACTCGCCGCGCCGGCCAGTGCGGAGCCGGCGCCCGGCGCCGCCGAAGCGGTGGCGGTCAGCACCGACGGGCAGAGCAGGACCGACACCGCCGCGGTCTCGCCCGTCTCGGCGAACACGGCGGTGCAGCGGGCGTCCAGTTCCACCGAGCGCGAGCTGTCGGCCAACTGCTGGAACGGGCGCACCGACGGCGGCCGCAACTTCTTCATGACGTGCAACGGCACGTCGTACCACGTGTACGTGGACTGCACGGACGGCCGTCACCTGTTCCCGCAGGTGTTCTCCGGGCAGTGGGACTTCCGGCTGACCTGCCCGGTGGGCACGCGAGCGGTCTGGGGGGGCAGCTGGTAGAGCACCACGCGGCGGCCGGGCGTCGGCTTCGGCGCCCGGCCGCCGCGTCCGCGCGGCCCGCGCGGTCCGCGCGTCAACTCGGCGCCTCTCCAACGGTGATCACCGAGCCGGAACGGCGATAACCTGCCCCACGCCATGAACGAATTCGCTGACGAGGCACGCTCGCGCGTCGCACACCTGCTCAGGATGGCCAATACGACGGACGACGAGGTGAGGGCGCGGCTGATCGCCTATGCGGACGCCACGCCCGAGCCGCCGATCATGGACCGGGCGGGGATCGTCACCACGGGCTGCGCCCGATGCCGCGGGACGGCGTGGCGACGGCAGGACAGAGAGGGGCCGGTGTGGGTGTGTGGCTCCTGTGGGCACGTGGAGGGGGTGACGGTGGAGTGTCCGCACTGTGCGGTGGACATGGAGCCGCCGCTGCCCGGCGCGCCGGATCTGTGGAGCTGCCCGCGGTGCCCCCGGACGGCGGCGACCGGCGAGGGGCCGCGCGAGATCGAGGAACGGGAGCGTAAACGGCGTCGCGCGGGTGGGCTGTTGGGGCGGACTGTCATGGGGACGGGGGTCATCGG
>NZ_JBPQTX010000216.1:0-12394 GCF_051386555.1 Streptomyces sp. URMC 126 | reverse complement strand
GGGTGGGAGATCGACGGGGGTGGGTACGGCCGGACGGGTGAGCGGGACGTTCTTCCCGGGCGCGTTACGCTCCCCGCTCCTCCTGCCCCTCCCGCCGCCGGCGCCACTCTCGCACCACTTCCTCCACATCGAAGAGCCCGAGGCGGAGCGGAGGCCCCTCCGGGGGCCGCCGGAGTGCCGCGGCGATCTTCTCGTTGATCGCTTCGAGGACGCGTCGGACCTCCCCTTCCGAGCGCGCGCCGAGCGCCGCCGCGTGGGCGTCCTCCGCCTCCTTGCGGAGGACGAGGGAGGCGGGCAGCAGCGACAGCCGCTCGCGCCGCAGTTTCTCCTTGATCCACCACAGCTCGTCGTGGGGGCGGTCGAGGCCGGGCAGCGGCTTGCCGAAGCCCGGGAGATCCTTGAACTCGCCGCGTGCGACGGCCTCACGGACCTGTCGGTCGGCCCAGGTCTCGACGTCCATGCCGGGCGGTATGCGTTCGGTCATCGGTCGGCTCCCCTCGCCTGCGGCCTGTGCTTCCAGTGTCGCTCACGGGAAGGCGAACCGGGCGGGCCTCCTCGGCCGTGCCGTCTGATGTGGAGTCAACTTACTTTCTGCGCAGTCCGATTCAGGCCGGTCCGAGACTGACGCGGACGAGATCCAGGATGGCCTCGTCCCCCAGGCCGGAGGAGCGGGCCTCGGCGACGAGCCGGCCGGCGGCGGCGAGCAGCCGGGCGCGGTCGGCGACGGCGTCGCCCGTGGTGACCACCGCGCCCCGGCCGCGCCGCAGTTCGATGACCCCCTCCTCGCGCAGCCGCTGGTAACCGCGGAGCACGGTGTGGACGTTGACGCCGAGCGAGTCGGCCAGGGCGCGGGCGGCGGGCAGCCGCTCCCCCGGGCGTACGGAGCCGTCGGCGATCGCGGCGCGGACGGACGCGGCGATCTGGTCGCCGAGCGGCACGGGCGATCCGTGGTCGAGCCGGACGAGCACCTCAGCCCCCGTCGCCCGCGGACCGGCGGGCCCGGTCGGCGAGGGTGTTGAGCAGGGCGGCGGCGGTCGCCGCGTCGTCGACCGTGACGACGAACTCGCCGCCGGTCGTCAGCCGGACCACGAGGGCGTCGCCGGAGCGCAGTACGAGTCCGCTGCGGCCGGACCGGGCGCGGTACCCCCAGCCGCCGAACTCGCGGAAGGCGTCGACGGTCCGGCCGTCGGCCGACACGACGCGGTCGAGACCGATCCGCAGCCGGGGCCGGGGCGCCCACAGGGGCGCGGCCGTCAGGCCGTGGCGGTCGACGGTGACGCGCGCGCCGGGCAGGGCGAGGAGCAGGACGCCGCCGGCGCCCAGGGCGAGCCCGGCCTCCCAGCCGGACGCGAACGCCAAACCGGCCCCCGCGGCCAGGAAGGCGCCGCCGACTCCGAGCAACGGGCGCGAGACCACCGACCGCGTCCAGACCGCGTCTTCGGTCGCCGTGAGCGCCAGGCGCGGCACGGGCCGGGCGGCGGCGGAGGCGGCCTTTTCGCTCGCGGGCGGGGCGGTGAGGCCGGCGCCCAGGGCGCCGAGGAGGCCCGCCACGGGGATGGAGGCCAGGGCGGTCCAGAGCGTGGCGAGGCCCAGCCGGGCGTCTTCGGGGGCGTCGGCGGACGCGTTGCCGACGACGGTCCACACGAGGAGCGAGGCGATCAGCGCGGCCACGGCGTAGGCGGTCGCGGCGAGACCGCGCCAGGAGAGCGCTTCGAGTTCGAGGAAGAAGGCGAGCGCGGCGAAGAGGACGGCGGGCGCGAGGACGAGTGCCAGGCCCTCGTAGGGGAAGGCGCTCTTCGCGGTGAAGCCGTCCGCGCGGCCCGAGCCGTCGAAATGCGTGGCCAGCCGGTCGGCCAGCCGGTGCCGCCGGCCGGCGAAGACGACCAGGAAGACGGAGGCCGTCAGGAGGTACGGCAGTGCGGCGAGGGCCGGACGCCAGGGTCTCGCGGCGGTGCGCAGGGGAAGGTTCACCGACCACCTCTCAAGAGGGCGGGCTCTCCGCGGGGAAGCCACACTTTGTTCGCATAGATATAGAACAACAATAGATCAAGGCCACCCTCCCGCGAAAGATCTCATATCTGAGATACCGTCTACCTCATGACAGACGCTTACCTCTCCCGCATCGGCAAGCTCATCCGTGACGCCCGGCAGCACCGCGGCTGGACGCAGTCACAGCTCGCCGACGCGCTCGGCACCAGCCAGAGCGCGGTCAACCGCATCGAGCGAGGAAATCAGAACATCAGTCTTGATATGATCGCCCGTATCGGTGAAGCGCTGGACAGTGAGATCGTCTCCCTGGGCTATGCCGGACCCATGCACCTGAGGGTGGTCGGCGGGCGGCGGCTGTCCGGTGCGATCGACGTCAAGACCAGCAAGAACGCCTGCGTCGCCCTGCTCTGCGCCACTCTCCTCAACGCCGGCCGCACCACCCTCAGGCGGGTGGCCCGGATCGAGGAGGTCTACCGGATCCTGGAGGTCCTCGGCAGCATCGGCGTCCGCGCCCGCTGGATCAACGACGGCAACGACCTGGAGATCGTGCCCCCGGCCGACCTCGACCTCGACGCGATGGACCGCGAGGCCGCCCGGCGCACCCGCAGCGTCATCATGTTCCTGGGCCCGCTGCTGCACCGCATGGACCAGTTCGGCATCCCCTACGCGGGCGGCTGCGACCTGGGCACCCGTACCGTCCAGCCGCACATGACCGCGCTGCGCCACTTCGGCCTGGAAATCACCGCCACCGACGGCACGTACCACGCGAAGGTCGACCGCGGCGTCTCCCCGACCCGCGCCATCGTCCTGACCGAACGCGGCGACACCGTCACCGAGAACGCCCTGCTCGCCGCCGCCCGGCACGACGGCGTCACCGTCATCCGCAACGCCAGCTCCAACTACATGGTCCAGGACCTCTGCTTCTTCCTGGAGGAGCTGGGCGTCAAGGTCGAGGGCATCGGCACCACGACCCTCACCGTCCACGGCGTGGCCCACATCGACCGCGACGTCGACTACGCGCCGTCGGAGGACCCGGTGGAGGCCATGAGCCTGCTGGCCGCGGCGGTCGTCACGGAATCGGAACTCACCATCCGGCGGGTGCCGATCGAGTTCATGGAGATCGAGCTGGCGGTCCTGGAGGAGATGGGTCTCGACCACGAGCGCAGCCCCGAGTACCGCGCCAACAACGGCCGCACCCGCCTCCTGGACCTCACCGTCCGCCCCTCCAAGCTCCGGGCCCCCATCGACAAGATCCACCCGATGCCGTTCCCCGGCCTGAACATCGACAACGTCCCCTTCTTCGCCGCCATCGCCGCCTTCGCCCACGGCCAGACCCTCATCCACGACTGGGTCTACGACAACCGCGCCATCTACCTCACCGACCTCAACCGCCTCGGCGCGGACGTCAAACTCCTCGACCCCCACCGCGTCCTCGTCGAAGGCCCGACCCGCTGGCGCTCGGCCGAGATGATGTGCCCCCCGGCACTCCGGCCCGCGGTCGTCGTCCTGCTGGCGATGATGGCGGCGGAGGGCACGTCCGTACTGCGGAACGTGTACGTCATCAACCGCGGGTACGAGGACCTGGCGGACCGGCTGAACTCGATCGGGGCGCAGATCGAGATCTTCAGGGACATCTGAGACGCGACGGCCGGGCGTGGCCGCCCGAGCCGCCGGAGCGCGCTCGGGCGACACGCCTCGGCCCTGTCCGATCGGCGGCCGGTGAGCCGGTCGTGCCGTACGCGGTCGCGTCGCGGCCCGCCGCCGGCCCGACCGTCAGACGGCGCTGAGGGGGTGGGGTGCCGTCGCGGAGCGTGGGGGCCAGGCGCAGGGGGTCAGGATGCCGAGGACGTAGGCGCGGGCGACGAGGGCCGGGCGGGTTGCCGCTCCCAGGAGGTGCCGCAGGCGGCTGAGGTGGTAGTCGACCGTCTGCCGTGACAGTTGCAGCGACGTGGCGATGTCGCCGTTGCTGCTGCCCTCCGCCAGGAGGGAGAGGATGCGGACCTGCGCGGCGGTGAGCGGCGCGTGCGGCTCGTGGGCGAGGCTCTGGTGGGTGACGACGGCCCAGACGTGCCGGGCCCGGGTGGCGGAGTGGCCGATCGTCGTCAGGTGGAGCCGCGCGCGGCGCCGCAGCCCCTGGGCGTCCACGAGCAGCGCGGACGTCTCGACCCTCCGGGTGCGGCGGGATATCAGGCCGTTCCAGCGCCGGCGCAGCCGGTCGAGGTCGGGTTCCGGGGCGAGCAGGGTGTGCGCGCGGCGGCCGACCAGGTCGTGCGGGCTGAGCCGGAACAGTTCGGCCGCCGCCGCGCTCGCCTCGACCACGCGCCCGTTCGCCGAGAGCAGGGCGCAGGGCAGTCCGCTGTGGTCGCGCAGGGCCTGTAGGTGCTCCTCGGCTTCCTGCCACCGGTCCGTGGCGCGCAGGTGGTCCGTGACGTCGACGTAGATGCCGGCGACGCAGGTCTGCGCGTTCTCCCGGACGGGGAAGCGGTGGCCCACCGCCCGGCCCGCGGTGCCGTCCCGGCGCCGGTAGCCGAGGGTGTGCCGGACCGGCGTGCCCCGGCTGAGGACCTCCTGGTCGAGGGTGCGGAACCGGTCGGCCTCGGCGGGCTCGTCGAGGTCCTCTATGTACTTGCCGACGACCTGTTCCGGGTCGGTGCCGTAGAGGTGCCCGTAGGCGTGGTTGGCCCACAGGTAGCGTCCGTTCCCGTCGCGTATGAAGGCGGCGGCCGGAGCGAGGTCCACCAGGTCCGCGAAGGCCGCGTGTCCGCGCGGGGCCTCAGTGCGGGTGGCCTCGGTGCGGGTGGCCGCCTCCACCGCGAGGCCGCGCGTACGTCCGCGGGTCCGGCTCCCGCCCGGGAGCCGGCTGACGTCGAAGGCGCGGCCGTCGAACCGGATCCGCCGGCGGCCCTCCGGCGACGAGGGCCCCAGGCCGGGGAGTTCCCGGCGCAGCAGGTCGAGGAAGCGCCGCCGCGTGTCCGCGTCGGCGAAGGCACCGCCTCCCTGGTCCAGCACCTGCCACGTCTCGTCGGCCTCCCACCAGAACACGGGAAGGTGCTCGAGCAGTGCCTTGAGACTGGATTCGTCCACAGCGGTCTCCGTCCGTATACGACTGGCTGACGCTCAGTCATATGGCGGGGGATATCCCGCGCTCGTTCCGCACATGCCCGGCGCCCGGCCGGGGCCGGCGGGCCGGAAGCCGCGGCGGGGGCGGAGGCGCCGCCGGGGACTCAGGCAAATGCCTGAGTTCCGGGCGGCCTGGGAGGCGTCGCGGGCGGTCGCGGCCTGGTCCCCTTGAGTGAGCGGGTGAACACGCCCCGCCACGTGGGCCGGTGAGCCGACGCGCTCACCGCGCGTTCCCCCGCGTACGGCGATCCGTCGAAAACGGTAATGATGGGAGACGAACTTCCGTGAGCAAGGTGCTGTTAGTGCATGCCAAGGGTGGTCCGCCGCTCGGCCATGTCCTGTCCAGGACGGCCGCGAAGGCGGAGGTGCACCTGCTGGCGCTCAGCGCTCTTCCTCCCGCCGTGGCGGGCTCCGCCCGCAGAAGGTGCGCCTCGGTCGTGACCCCCGCGGGCGCCCACCGCTCCGACCTGGTGTCCCTGATCGTCGCGCGGGCCGAGGCCGTGGGCGCGGACGCGGTGCTCACCTTCTCCGAGTACGCGGTCGTGGCCGTCGCCGAGGCGTGCGAGGCGCTCGGTCTGGCGGGGGCGGGCAGCGCCTCGGCGCTCGCTCGCGACAAGCGGCTGATGCGCCGCACGTGGCAGCGGCACGGGCTTCCGCAGCCCGAGTTCCGTCCCGTGCGGACCGAGGCCGACCTGCACGCGGCGGCGCGCGCCCTGCCCGGTCCGCTACTGCTCAAGGCGGCCTGGAGCGCCGGCTCCACCGCGCACCGGATCATCCGCTCCCCGCACGAGGTGCCGGCCGCCTGGGCCCGCTCCCGTGCCGTGATGGCCGAATCGGCTCAGCTGGGCTACGCGGAGCTGCATGTGGCGGAGGCCGACGCGGACTACGTGGTCGAGCGGATCGTCACCGGCACCGCGTCGGACTGGTTCGACGAGCCCGGCTGGGGCGACTACGTCAGCGTCGAGGGCGTCGTGACGAACGGCGTCTTCCGCCCGGTGTGCCTCAGCGGGCGGATGCCCACGGTCGAGCCGTTCACCGAACGCGCGAGCATCACCCCCGTCCCGCTGGCCCAGGACGCCCAGGACCGGATCGTGGACCTGGCCCGCCGCGCGGTCGACGCCCTCGGCCTGCGCGACTGCGGGACCCACACCGAGATCAAGCTCGGCGCCGACGGCAGGATGTGGCTGATCGAGACGGCCGCCCGGTTCGGCGGCGCGATGACCGTGCCGCAGATCGAGGAGGTCTTCGGGCTCGACCTCGTCGGCATGCTCGTCGACCACCTCCTCGGGCGTCCGGTCGCGTGGCCGGAGCGGGCCCTGACCCCGGCGCGGGCGCGCGGTGCGGCGGGCTCCCTCGTCGTCCTCGCGGTCGACGGCCACGGCCGGGCCTGGCCGGACCGCAGGATCTGGGACTTCCGCGCCGTCGCGGAGGACGTGCCGCTCAGCCGGGGCAGCCGCCTGTCGGTGGTCGCCGAGAGTTCGCTCCCCGACGGCAGCGTCGTGCCGGTGTACGACCCGGCCGCCGGCGCCAACACCATGGCGGCCCTCTGCCTGCTCTCCGCCACGGACGCGCGGACCGTGCTCCGCGACTTCGAGACCCTGGTGGACGCCCTGCCCCGGGTGCTGCCCGCCGCTCGGCTCCAGGAGGTTCCGGCATGACCGCCCGGCTGCTCACCGGTACCACCGAACCCGCCACGGACCGCACGGTCGTCGGCGAGAACCTCTCCCTGCCGCTCTTCCGCACCCTCTCCGGGGTCCTGGCGGGGCACCCGTACCTGAAGGTCGTCGTCGACCGTGCCGAGAACACCTGGCACCTGCTCGACACCGCCGCGCACCCCTTCCACGTCGACTACATCGCCACCCGCGTCCTGGGCATGGACCTGACCGCGCTCGACGCGGACCTCGACGCCTTCAACGCGTCCGTCTACATGGACCCCGAGCGTCGCTTCCTCCTCGGCGTGCTGTCCCTGCACACCGACGAGGACACCGACGGCCGCGAACGCACGTTCCTCGTCCTGGAGACGACCGAGGCCGACACCATGAACGGCGAACTCCTCACGTTCTTCTACGAGTTCGTGCGAGCCCGGGTCGACGACAGGCTGCCGCTGCTCCTCAAGCCCGCCAACCACGGGCAGGAGGAGGAGCTGGCGGCGATCGGCGAACAGCGCGTGCCGCGCGTCCTCAGCCACGAGCTCTTCGGCTCCCGGGTCCGCACGCCGCTGAATCCCGGCGAGGCCACCGGGCGGCTGCGGTTCTTCCGCACGCAGGAGGAGTACACGGCGTACAGGGCGACGGCGGAGGGCGGGCTCGGCTGGGCGGACATCGTGGCCATGCCCTGTCTGCCGGACGACATCCCGCGGGTCGCCGGGTTCCTGAACACCGCGCCGATCACGCCGCTCTCGCACACCAACGTCCTCGCCTCCGGCTGGGGCATACCCAACGCGATCGTGCGCGACCTGGAGGAGCTCGTCGAGAAGGAGGGCCTGGACGGCGCGTGGGTCCGCTACCGAGTCCGCGAGGACGGGATATCCCTGGAGCGGCTCGACCACGAACCCGAGCTGCGGGCCCCGGCCTGGCACCGGCAGCGCATCCGCCTCGAACCGCCGCTGCTCGAAGACGTCCCCGTGCTGGCCCTGCACCGGCTGCGCGGCGCGGACCGCGACCGCTACGGGACCAAGGCGGCCAACCTCGGCGAGCTGCACCACGTACTCGACAGCCGTACGGCCGACCTGACCGCCTACTACGGGCGGCCGCGCCCGCCGCGCGAGGACCTCTACGGCCATCTCGCGGCCCGCCTCGGACTGAGCGCTCCCTCCCTCGCGGAACTGCGCGCCGCCGCGGCCGACTTCGTGGCCGGGACGGTCGGCGCTCCCGAAGGCGTCGCGCTGCCCTTCGCGCTCCAGCAGCACTTCCTGGCCTCCTCCCCCGCCATCCAGCAGGGCATCGGCAAGCTCAAGATGGCACTGGAACTCGACGCCGGCGACGTCCTGGACTCGCTCTGCCTGCAGCTCCAGCACCTGATCCGGAACACGCCCGTGCCCGACGCGGTCTCCCGGCAGATCCGCCAGGCGTTCCCCGCCCCCGGCGGACCGGACGGCCGTCTGGTGGTGCGCTCCTCGTCCAACGCCGAGGACCTCCCGGGGTTCTCCGCGGCGGGGGTCTACGACTCCGTCACCACCACCCGGGAACCCGGCGAACTCCTGGACGCCGTCCGGCAGGTGTGGGCCTCGCTGCTCTCGCCCCGCGGCGTCCGGCTCCGCCACCAGGCCGGCATCTCCCTGGACGACACCTACATGGGCGTCATCGTCCAGGAGTACGTCCCCGCCGCCCTCGGCGGCGTTCTGGTGACCTGCGACCCGACCCGCCGCGAGGACTTCCGCAACGTCTACCTCAACTGCTCTCCCGGCTCCCCGGAGCAGGTGGTCGAGGGTTCGGTCCTGCCCCAGCAGTACCTTTACAACACCGTGGAGGGCGGCGGCCGGACCGTCGCCCTGGGCTCCTGGAGCGACGGGCTCCCCGCCGGCACCCGCGCCCGGCTCGCCGACCTGTGCCTGGCCGGGCGGCTCCTGCAGTCCCACTTCAGCGCGTCCGACGTGGACCGGCCGTTGGACATCGAGTGGCTGATGACGGACCGGGGCGACTTCCGGCTGGTCCAGATCCGCCCGTACGCGCTGTGAGCGCGCGCTCCGGCCGGCGGGACGCGGCCACCGGTCCGACCGCCGCCGCCCGCCGGATCATCCGGCTCAACTACGGCTTCCAGCTGCTGTTCAACCTGCTGTGGTGGATGCCGGTGTTCTACGCCTACCAGCGGGAGGCCGGGCTCTCGGACGGGCAGATCTTCGGCATCCAGAGCATCTACTACGTGGCCTTCTGCCTGTTCGAGATCCCGACGGGCCTGATCGCCGACCGGATCGGCACCCGCAACTGTCTGCGGGCCGGCGCGGTGGTCATGACCGCGGCGAACCTGGCTCCGGTGGTCAGCGCCTCCTACACCGGCTTCCTCGTCCACTTCCTGGCCATCGCCGCCGGCCGTTCCCTCACCTCGGGAGCGGCCAGCGCATACCTCTACGACGGCCTGCGCGCCGAGGGGTGCGACGAGCACTACCTGCGGGCGGAGGGCACCGCCCGGGCGCTGGGGCTCGTGGCGAAGGTCGTGTGCTGGCCGCTGGTCGGGCCCCTGATGGCCGTGGCGCATCCGGCCCCGTACGTGCTCAGCGCCGCGAGCGCGGCGGGCTCCCTCGCCTGCGCCGTCGCGCTGCCCCGCCTCGCGGGGGCGGGCGGCGGCACGGCGAGGACGGACGGAGGGCGCGGGGGCGCGCGCGGGGGCGGTGCGTTCCTGCGGGACGCGGGCACCGCGCTGCGCTGTATCGCCTCCTCGCCCTGGCTGGCCCTGCTGATGGTGCAGGGCGTGGCGGTCTTCACGCTCTCCCGGATCTGCCAGGTCAACCTCTTCCAGCCGATCCTGCTGGACCACGGGATCGCGGAAGCCTCGCACGGCAGTGTGATGGCGGCGATGACGGTGGCGGAGGCGGTGGCGTCGGCCCGCCCGCAGTGGCTGAGCCGCCGCCTGTCACCGGTCGCCTGGGTCTCGCTCCTCAGCCTCGCGCTGGCCGGCAGCCTGGCGGCCATGACCTTCGGCGGGCCGTGGGCCGTCGTCGCCCTGCTCTGCCTGTTCGCCGCCGCGACCGGCTTCGCCTATCCCGTCCAGCGCAAGCTGGTGAACGACGCGGTGCCCGCGCACGCCCCGCGCGCCACGCTGCTCTCGGTCGAGAGCATCGTGGACCGCGCGGTGTGCGCGCTGGCCGCGATCGCCGTGGGCGCCTATCTCGCCGCCGGGCGGCTGGACGCCTTGCTGTGGCACAGCGCGCTCGCCACGGTGGTGCTCATCGGCGTCCTCCACCTGCTGCTGCGCGGTGGAGCGGTCAGGCGGAGGAGCGCCGGCCGAGAAGCTCGACCAGCCGGACCGGCAGAAACGCCGGCCGGTGCGGCCGGCCGACCTGATACGGCAGGAACCCGAGCGCGGAAGCCGCTCTGACCTCCTCGGCCGTCTCCGCCTGATAGACGACGCGGCAACGGCCCGAACCGGCCTTCGCCCGCTGCCAGAGGGCGGGGGCCGGCTTGCGTTCCGCCTCGGTACGCGGGGTGAGGACGCGGTCGCCGAAGTCCTTCCAGGCGAAGGGCGCGGGTCCCCGCCAGGTGGCGTCGACCTCCTTCCGCAGCCTGGCGGCGCGCTCGGCGTCGGTCCTGCCCCAGGAGGGCGGCACGTTCGTGATCAGCCCGACGGGAACGCGGCGCGCGCGCAGCGCCCGCAGGTAGGAGGCCGCGCCGGGCCGGTAGTCGATACCGCCGTCGGCGGCGGTGTGCACGAGGGTCTCGCCCAGGTCGAAGTACACGACGGGGCAGCCCCGTTCCCGCGCGGCGGCGACCGTCCGCGTGACGCCGCCCGCGTCACCGGGCGGCGCCGCACCCGCCGCGGCACAGAACACGGCCGGCACCAGCGCCGCACCGACCGCGAGGCCCACCCGCACGGAGCCTTTGAAGGCGGATCCGTTCATACGTCGTCGCCCTTTCCTCACACACACCGGTCCCCCGCGCTCTACCCCCGCACACCGTGTGTCACCCAACCCCTTGCCGCGTGCGCGACTGGTCGACCAGCTTCCCGTACCCGGCAAGGCGCACGCAGACGGCCACGCCCTGGGCGATCCGCTCAAGCTCGGCCGTCTCGGGGTAGGTGGGGCCGATCCGGATCACACTGTCCTGGGGGTCGTCGCGGTACGGATGTGTGGCGCCGGCCGGGGTGACGGCGATTCCGGCTTCCTTCGCGAGGCGCACGACTTCTCGCGCGCAGCCCTGCAGGACGTTCAAGGTGATGAAGTAGCCACCCTTGGGATGCGACCAGGTCGCCAGCCCGCTGCCGTCCAACTCCCGGGCGAAGACGCGCAGCACCGTGTCGAACTTGGGGCGCAGGATCTCGCGATGGCGACGCATGTGCGCGCGCAGGCCGTCGGTGTCGCCCAGGAAGCGGGCGTGTCGGAGCTGGTTGAGCTTGTCCGGGCCGATCGTCCGCTTTCCGGCGTACGAGAGCCACCAGTCGACGTTCGCGGGCGAAGAGCCGAAGAACGCCACACCGGCCCCGGCCATGGTGATCTTGGAGGTGGACCCGAAAACGAACGCCCGGTCCGGGTGCCCGGCTTCGGCGCACGCGGCGAGGATGTCGGCGACCTCCACCTCCTCGTCGGTGAGGTGGTGGACGGCGTACGCGTTGTCCCAGAAGACACGGAAATCCGGGGCCGCCGTCTCCATGGCGGCGAGCCGGCGCACGGTCTCCTCGCTGTAGCACGTGCCGTCAGGGTTGCTGTACTTGGGCACGCACCAGATCCCCTTGACCCTCGGGTCGGAACGCACCAAATCCTCGACGGCGGTCATGTCGGGGCCGTCCGGAGTCATCGGGACGGGGAGCATCTCGATGCCGAACCGCTCGCACAACGCGAAGTGACGGTCGTAGCCGGGGACCGGGGCGAGAAACGCCACTTTCCGGTCGGCCCAGCGACGCTCGCCCTCCGGCCCGCGCCCCAACAGCAAGTGGACGAGGCAGTCGTGCATCAGCTCCAGGCTGGAATTCCCGACCGCCACCAACTGCTCGACGGGGACCCGGAGAACGGGAGCGAATATCTCGCGCAGCTCACGCAGTCCCTTCCCCGGGGGGCCGTAATTCCGGCAGTCGGTGCCGTCGGCGGCCCGGTACTGGTGCGCCGGCAGATCGAGAAGCCCGCCGGCCATGTCGAGCTGCGCGGGTGAGGGCTTGCCTCGGGTCAAGTCCAGCGAGAGCTTTTGGGCCTTGAGGGCGGCATAGTCGTGGCGCGCTTGGTCGAGACGCGCGGTCAGGGCCGCGGAGTCGTCGCAGAGGGTCGGCATCGTGTCCTTCGGGGTGAGTACTCTCCATGGGCTCTCGCCTATGGCGCGGTGGTCGGCATATTCGCGCCTGTCAAAGCCCCTTCCCCTCCGATCCGCAACACATCCTCCAAGGGCACGACGGACACCGGAGGAAAGAGAGACAAAAGAGTTCGCCCAATGAAGGCAAAGAGGGTTCATGGCGGCAAGCAGTCGAGGCGATCGGGGACCCCTCCACGTACCGCCCGATGCGAGCCGTTCATTTGCGTTTTACGCATATACCCTCGACGTCCGCAGTAACCCGAGGAGCGTCGTTGCGCTGTCTTCATCCTGAATGAGCCACAGATGCGAAAAGAGGCGCCTGGGCGGGGGGCGGCTCCGGCGGGGTGTGGGGA